>NZ_LN868936.1:39282-71802 GCF_001244735.1 Bacillus andreraoultii | reverse complement strand
TATCCGGTTTGTCCGTGTCAGGCTTGTCCGTATCCGGGTTTTCATTATCCGGTTTATCCGTGTCAGGCTTGTCCGTATCCGGGTTTTCATTATCCGGTTTATCCGTGTCAGGCTTGTCCGTATCCGGTTTTTCGCTATCCGGTTTATCCGTGTCAGGCTTGTCTACATCTGGATTCTCGCCATCCGGTTTATCCGTGTCAGGCTTGTCTACATCTGGATTCTCGCCATCCGGTTTATCTGTATCTGGTTCATCACTTAACTCTATTAAGGAAACGTCATCTACATAGACATTAGCATTTCCTACTCCTTCGATTGGAAGAATTTCAATACCAATTGCTTGGATAGATTTGAGTTCCTTTATATCAGTGAGCGGTAATTTCAAAGTGACTACTTGGTTTTCTTCAATACTTACTTCTCCGCTATCAACCCAATTCCAAGCAGAACCTGTTTGCATGTATAATTTCACATTTGCTTTTCCTTTAGAAATCTTAACTTTTGCATATAAGGCATTTTCTCCGGTAAGGTCTTTAATCTCTGATGTTTGCAAACTAAATTTGCCTTTACTTAAATTAAAAGTAGTAGTCAAACTTGAACCATTGATAGCATTTTCTGATGTTGTTGTTACCTCGGTTGTTTCGTTTTCACTATAGCCAATTTTCCAGTTATTTGTCCCATCTTCAAAGTCGAATAATAATGGTTTCCGTGTTGGTTCCTCAATTGCTTTACCTTCGAGAGTAACCTCATCTAAATATAATTTTGCTTTTCCTTCTCCATTTTTAGGTAATACTTGTAGTCCGATTGCTTTTACTTGTTCAAGTTGTGCTTGATTAATTCCTTTTAGTGGGAAAGTAACTTTAGTAAATCCATCGGTTCCGACATGATAGGTTCCAGAATCTGCCCATGCCCAATCATTTCCAGTTTTAATATAAAGTTTTACATCAGCAGAACCACTAGAAAGTTTTACATTTGCTGATATGGCATCAATACTAGCTAGGTTTAAATCAGTTATTTTACTTAGCTCGAAGCCACCACTTTTAGATAAATTGAATTCAGTAACCAATGAATGTTTCCCACTAGTAGCAAATTCATCTGTTACTTTCGGCTTTGTTGCTTCAGAATGATTTTGTGTCACATCAAAGTCTTCTACATCGTTCTCAAAATCATATAAAATACCAGGTTTTTCTGGTTTACGTACCTGGCCATCTCCATTTTCTGGTATGTCTGGCGCCTCTTTGTCTTTAAAAACTTTTATATCATCGAAGTAAAGTGTACTTTCTAGTTTTGCTTTATCCACTGCATCGACATAAATTGAGAATGTACTTACATTTTTAAGTTTTTCCTTTGTTAAAATTAAGCTTTGATCAGCCCATGAAGCTGGTTTGAATTCGGCAAAATTAATGGTTTCCATTCTCGGTTCTTCATTATCGTAATAACGATATGCTTCATAACCAACGCCATCAATTGTAAGTTGAATATTTAATCTTTGGGATTTTCCATCGGGTTTTATCCAAAATTTTAATTGATTATATTCAGACCAATCTACCCCACCTAATGTTTTGTTCGCACCTGTGTATCCTTGACTAGCTAACTTGTAGTCATATTTCAGTCCATATTCTCCATCGTTTTTATTTTCTGTGGATAGAGAAACAGTGACTCCATCACCATTAGATGTGTAGTTCTTCTTAAGTAAGTCATTATCTCCAAGATAATTCTCGAAATCGTCAATTACGCTTGGGTCAAGAGATGCTTCTTTAAATAGATTGATTAGCTTAATATTATCAATATAAATATCTCCATTACCGGCTAAGGCAGAACCTACGATAGAAATCGCAAGTGTCTTTGGATTGTGTTTGACACCAGTAATATCAATGGAAACTGGATATTTTGCGTATTCCACACCATCAAAGGTTTCTGTCTCAAGGTCTGATAGCTTTCTCTCGGTTGTTGCTATTCCATGCTTTGTTTCCCAATCATCAGGGAACATCACAACACTACGTAATGAAGCGTTTCCACTGTTTAATGAAGTTGGAACATATGCATCGAAGGTTACTCTATTAATCGTATGAAGTGAAAAGTTCAAGGTGTCGGTTAGTTCTAATTTTAACTCCTGCCAGTCTTCGTTTGATTGTAAGTTTTCACTCGAGATTTTCAACATTCCATTATCATGAATAACCGCATGACTAATATCGATCTTTATCGAATCAGGCCAGGCACCATTATTCTTGAAATCGTTAATATCGTCATCAAAACGATATTCTTTTAAAATAATTTCTGGAACTTTGACAAAAACTTTTACTGTTTCAACTTGTACCGTTCCATCAGACATGACTGATTTAATTGTTAGTTCTGTAGATGAGCCATTTACATCGCCGGATGGTGACCATTCTGCTTTGTAATATCTTGATTGTTCATCATACTTCATTTCATGCTCAGTTGTAGATCCTTTTTCAGCGTACGTAACTTTTTTCGGTACATCATTTAAAACTCTAGCACGAATGGTAACTGTATTTTCACGAATGGTTGTCCCTGAAGCAGGGGAAGCAACATGCATGAAAGGTTGTTTTTCTACAGTTGTTGGTACTTCTCCGGAATATCTCTTTTCCTTTATTTCCGACGAAAATGCTGTTGAACGATCGTTATAAAAGTTGATGAAATCTGGTAGTAATTCATGGTCACCGCCTAAATCACCATTTATATCTTTATATGGGACAAATATATTGTTTGGCCAACCAAAGTTTGCCCATGTTAACATATAAGAAATTCGACTTGCTTTTTCACTTTTCTTTATTGCATTCAGTAAATCTGTAAACCAAGTTAAATGATTTCCTGTTTTTTTCAATCCTTCAGGGCTATATCCAAATTCTGTTAGTGCTGCGATTTTCCCTTTCTCATCCGCGAGATCAACTAACATTTCCAAGTCTTTAATTAAATCGTTAAAAAAACTTTCAGACCCGGCATTTTGTTTGTTATCATATTTATCGATACCAAAAATATCAACGTATTCATCACCAGGATAAGTTTCTAAATACCGTTCCTTGTCCCCCCCAGGCCCTGCACCAGGTGAGTAAGCATATAGAATATTGTGTACGTCTTTTACATCTCGTAAATATTCTACGGTATAACGGAAGATGGCTTTATATTGGTCAGAAGTTGTCGTATTTGCTCCCCACCAGAACCAGTTTCCGGTTTGCTCATGGAAAGGTCGGAAAATGAGTGGAATATCATCTTTTGATAATTCCTTAGCTAATGCAGCGATGTTATCTAACCATTTATTAAAAGCGGAATTTTTTTCTCCACCAGGTAAAATATGTTCAACTACATTCCCTGTCGTATCATTAAAATTTCCACCAGTTACAAAATTATATGGATGCATACTTAAAGTGACAATCCCGCCTAATTCGTGTGCAGCTTTCATTGATTGTGCTAAGTTTTTAATACTTTTTTCACTGTCACCTGAAACTCCAGGTTTTTCATAACCGTCTAGACTTAATGTGTCCCATCCAAAAATTGCTGGATAATCACCAACGGAATTTTTAATTTCCGATTCTTTAGATCCTGCTCTTTGTCCGGATCCTTTTAAAGTTAAACCTTCATCCGTAGCATGTTGTTGTCCAAATAAAATTTTTTTAGGCCCAACATTTTTTAAATAGTTAAATAAAAGTTTCGTATTCTTTGATGCATTTGAGTCAACTAGATTAATAGAATTTGTGTTACTTGCGGCTTGAACAATTTTTGGTTTAAATGCATTTGGAACAGTTGAGATTACTAATAATACGGCTAAAAGAACTGAAAACCACTTTTTTGCTTTCATATGAACCTCCTTATCAATTCCTATTATTTTTATGAGTTTACTATTTAATAATTTTGGTAGCGCTATCAAAATGTGGTAAACCCATATACCTTTATATTAATATTAATATATTATTAAGTAAATAGAAACTTTATAAAATGGTTAATAATTTTATAATAATAGTTTATTGTTAAGTAACGGAAAGTTTGCGGCAAACAAATAAGAACATGATATTCTAATTTAGGTTAGGTTGGTACAGCAGTTTAAGGGGGTTATTTTTCGTTTATCGGTAAAGTTATTGGATGGGTTCAAGTTGGGGTGAGAGTGATGGGATCATACTGAAGCCAACCTTTTACATGCTCTTTTGCAGTAGATAATCATTTGTATCACTCATGTGCTTTTAAGGAATTGTTACTAAAAAAAGAAGGTCTATGGTTATTAAGCCGTTATTCACGTAATACTCAATATAATGGGCTCAAAGGGAAGTTCTATGAGCCAGATTTTGCAAAGGTTCCGTGATTATGGGTTCATAGATAGGTTCTATGAGCCCGTTTTTGCGAAAGTTTTATGATTTTGGGATCATAGAAATGTTCTATAAGACTGTTTTCGCGAAAAACTCATGATTATGGGTTCATAGAAAGGTTCAATAAGCCCGTTTTCGCGAAAAACTCATAATTTTAGGCTCATAGAGAAGATCTATAATCCGTTTTTGCGTAATAATCAAGATAAAAGGCTCATAGAAAAGTCCTATGAGCCAGTTTTCGCAAAAAGCCCGTGATTTCCGGTCAATGATCCCGTTTTCGCGTAAAATTCAAGATTATAGGTTCATAGAGAAGCCTTTAATTTTATTCTTTATCTACCGCTTGAATGCGTATCATCAGGCTTGAATAGTCATGATTCTCTGGTGAAATTGGTATTCCTGCTAACATTAAGTAATCTCCGTAAAATGTGTCGGTAAATCCATCAACTTGATACTTTATATTTGGATTTAAGCCTTGTAGTAATAATCTCTTATATGGAGCATGCGGTTCAGCTAGTACACGGAAATAAAACGCGATTGCTTCTTTTTTATCTTCTGAAACAAACATCCATGACGTTTCATTTCCTTCAAACGGGCTTAAAAGTCGATATAAATCCCCTTGTTGGACAAGAGAGCGGATTTCCTTATATATTTTTACTTGATCCTTAACGATTTTCTTTTCATCGTTCGTAAACTTTGTTAGGTCTAATTCGTATCCGAAGTTACCGCTCATTGCAACGTGTCCTCTAGTCGTTATAGGGGTATTTCGTCCCACTTGATGATTAGGAATGGCTGAAACATGTGCACCAATGGAGCTGATCGGATAAACAATGCTTGTACCATATTGTATTTTTAGACGCTCAATGGCATCTGTGTCATCGCTTGTCCAAGTTTGGGGCATGTAATATAGCATGCCTGGATCAAAACGGCCACCACCGCTTGAACAACTTTCAAATAAAATATGAGGAAATTTTGTTGTTACATGTTCCAAAATTTCATAAAGGCCGAGTATATAGCGATGAGCAATTTCCATTTGGTGTTCATTGGACCAACCAATCGAACCAATCTCTGTCATAAAACGGTTCATATCCCATTTAATATATGCGATTGGAACTCGTGCAAAAATATCGCTTAAAACGTTCACCACATAGTCTCTGACTTCTTTTCTAGTAAGATCAAGAATGAGTTGTGTTCTTGCTAATGTTCTTCGTCTTCCTTTTACGTGCAAACACCAATCGGGATGTTTTCTATATAATTCACTATCAGGTGAAATCATTTCTGGTTCAACCCATAGACCGAATTTTAATCCTAACTCAGTAACGCGTTTTGACAATCCTTCTAATCCGTTTGGTAGTTTTCGTTTGTCTTCAAACCAATCTCCCAAGGAAGTTGTATCATCGTCTCTTTTTCCAAACCATCCATCGTCTAAAACAAACAACTCGATTCCTAATTCTGCGCCAACTTTAGCA
Source organism: Bacillus andreraoultii (assembly GCF_001244735.1). Classification (GTDB taxonomy): domain Bacteria; phylum Bacillota; class Bacilli; order Bacillales; family Caldibacillaceae; genus Caldifermentibacillus; species Caldifermentibacillus andreraoultii. Next base: position 66,023 of record NZ_LN868936.1, on the reverse strand, counting down.
ATCTCTTCAATTTTATCTTCTGTAAAATTAAAATAGGTTGCTTCCCAGTTATTAACTAAAATCGGTCGTTCTTTATCGCGATAAATTCCTCTTGCTAAACGAGTTCGATAAAGTTTGTGATAGGTGCGAGACATGCCGCCGATTCCTTCTGATGAATAAACCATAACCGCCTCAGGTGTTTGGAATTCCTCCCCAGGGGATAAGTTCCATGTAAAATCAAATGGATTCAACCCTATTGACACTCTCGTATTATTAAATTGGTCTACTTCAGCGGATGCTAAGAAATTACCGCTATATATAAAACTGAATCCATAGATATCGCCTTGCTTCTCATCTGTGTTTGGACGAAGAAGAGCAAAGAAAGGATTTAATTGGTGACTACTCGCCCCCCTTCTACTTTCGATTGATATTGTACCTGGACTAACCGGCCTTCTTTGTATATGTGCTTCGCGTGTCCAAGCTCCAGAAAGATAAAGAGTTTCAAAGTCATCACCACGAAAATCTACGGATGAGCTTAAAGTGCGTAATAACTTTAGTTTTTCGCCTCCGTTATTAATGAAGAGAACAGAACGGGTGATGGCATTGAAATTCTTAAAGACGGAATAATTTAACACAACTTCTAGCTTAGAGTATGAATCAATTAAATGGAGCTGTAATGTTTCAGCCTCGTCTTCCGATTCAATGTAGACTGCAGGTAAACCATTGAGTTCTGGTTTTCCTTTTATAATTTTGTGATTTTTATAAACTAATTCGCTTACACGGCTCCCATCGGATTGTAACTGTATTTGATAAGCAGGTTGGCGATGGTCCCCAGATCCATACTGTGGGTATTCTTGTGGTAATTTGTCTAGAAAATCTCCTTTTTCTTGTTCCAATAAAATGATTAGGTGAGTACCATGGTTTAATTTTTCTCCCCAATAAGCATGTACAGGATAGCCATTAATAATTTGAAAAATATAGCTTACATTACTTGATTGTAGGTGGAATAAGGAGTGTTTTTCGTCGTAATAAATCGGCAAGATATTCCCTTCCTTTCGTTCATCTTCATGTTCATATAAATTTTCAGTTAATAATCAATAACTTTTAAGTTATCGTTTACTAAATATTATACTATTATATAGTAAAAGTGAAGCGCTAACAAACATTTTTTAAGGTAAAGATAAAATGTCCTCTATTCTGTAAAATGAATGTCCTTCAGAATCCAACCATATATACCAACGATTTCATTGTCTTTTAGTAAAAAGATTATTTTATTTAATAATATCAATTGCAATAGGTTATCGATTAGGTTACAATTCAATTGTTGATTTTAAATTCCCTTTTATTGTTATGGTGAGGAGAGTGAGAAAATGGAAATGAAACACAATGCCAGGTTTGTTTTCGTTGGGGATAGCATTACTGAAGAGGGAAGATTTGATGATCCTGAGGGCGTTGGGTATGGATATGTAAGATTCATTCGGGACTACTTATTAACGGAATTTCCAAATAAAAATATCGAAGTTATCAATAGAGGTGTTGGTGGAAATAGAATTATTGATCTAGTTGCTCGGTTTCAAAGAGATGTTATAGCGCTTAAACCTGACTATGTTTCTATATTTATAGGAATTAATGATGTTTGGCGCCAATTGGATGAACCAGAATTAGATCAAGTTTACCCTGAAAAATTTGAAGAGATCTATCATCAGTTAATTAGAATGGTGCAAGAGCGAACAGAGGCAAACATCATTTTGATCGAACCGACTATTTATCAAGAAGATATGACCTCTTTAGGTAATGAACTTTTGAAACCCTATGTAAATATCGTTCGGGATTTAGCAAGAACGTACGGTGTAACGCTTATTCCGACAAATCGTGAGTTTTTAAAAGTAATAAGTAATGAAAAACACCCCACTTTAACAGTCGATGGTGTTCATATGACATCTACCGGAGATATGTTGATCGCAAAAACATGGATGAATGCGTTTATCCAAGAATTTTTATAGCGAGGGTTGAGGGTCGCCTAGAGTACACATTTTGTAAAAAACATCTGAATTTCTAGGCAGAATGAGGTGTAACCGACATGAAAAAACAACGGAACGACGATTATTTAACCCTTTTTAATGATGAACAGATAAAAAAAGCAAGTCCATATCAAATCTTAATGAAATTATACTCTGGACATTGGGGAAAATTAAGTTTATCGATTTTATTTTACATAATAAAAAGTTCTCCGGTATGGATTTTACCGATTGTAACGGCAAATGTAATTAATATTGCCTCAAAGCCAGGAGAACATGCAATAAAAGACTTTTGGGTAAATTTCATCGTTATTTTAATTGTACTTCTACAAAATATTCCGATGAATACAATTCATGTTCATTTTTACAGTAAAGCATTGCGACATGTTGAAGCGGAGTTACGGAATACATTAGTACGGAAATTACAACAATTGTCAATCGGTTTCTATGGAGAATTAGGTACTGGACGTATACAGTCAAAGGTTGTTCGAGATGTTGAGGCCATTGAAATGTTGTCAAGGCAAATTATGCTTAGTCTTGTTCCAGCCGTTATTAATTTAATAATCGCCATTGTTTTAACAGTTATGAATAGTTTTTCGGTTGCGGTCTTCTTTTTATTAACGGTTCCTACATCCGTCGGTTTAGTCTATGTGTTTCGTAACAAAATGACGGACTTTAATCGACAATTCCGGAAGAAGATTGAAGAAATGTCTGGAAGTGTTTCTGAAATGGTGGAAATGATTCCGGTTACAAGGGCACATGGTGTTGAGGAATTAGAAATAGAAAAAATGGAAGAACGATTAACAACGATAAAACAAAAGGGATATCGATTGGATGTTTTGGAAGGATATTTCCAATCATCCAACTGGGTTGTTTTCCAAGTATTCCAAGTGCTTTGTCTATTTTTTACTGCATATTTAGCGTATAACGGAAAGATGCCGGTCGGAGATATTGTCATGTATCAAGGCTATTTTACGATGATTCTCGGTGCTGTACAAGGAATCTTAAATGTCTATCCAATTATTATGAGGGGTTTTGAATCTATTTACTCCGTTACAGAAGTTTTATTTTCCCATGATACAGAAAACGATAAGGGGAGAAAATTTCCTGAAAAGCTTAATGGGAAAATTGATTTTCAACATGTTTCTTTTAAATATCCAAATTCTGATAAACATGCACTCAGTAACCTTAATTTAACCATTCATCCGGGGGAGACAATAGCCTTTGTTGGTGAGTCTGGATCTGGTAAATCAACGATATTAAGCTTAGTGATCGGATTTTATCATACACAAGAAGGAAAAGTTCTTGTTGACGGAATTCCGATTAACGAAATTGATATAAAGGAATATCGACAATCATTAGCAATTGTACTTCAGAATAACATTTTGTTTTCCGGAACCATTCGTGACAACATTACTTACGGGTTACCTAGATTCTCTGAAAAAGAGTTAATGAGAGCAATTGAAATGGCGAATCTAAAAGAGGTCATTGACAATTTACCCAATGGATTAGAAACGAGGGTTGGGGAACATGGTAGTCAATTATCTGGAGGACAAAAGCAAAGAATTGCGATTGCACGAGCGTTAATACGTGATCCGAAAATCATTATTTTAGATGAAGCAACATCTGCGCTAGATAACAAGTCGGAACGTGTTGTTCAAGATGCCATTGATGAACTAATGCGAGGGCGAACGACCCTTGTTGTTGCCCATCGACTTTCAACGATACGGAATGCGGATCGAATTGTTGTTATGGAAAAAGGGAAGATTGCAGAAATTGGTAGTTATGAAAATCTAGTAAATAATCGCGGCATGTTTTATGAACTTCAAAAATTATCAACATCCTAAAAATATGGAAAGTAAGATGATGCGAATAAATTGGAGGTAGAATCATGGATTTTATTAAAGGTTTTACATTTGGTTGGTTAAGTAAGAAGGGTGACTTTTTAAAAGAAGAAGCAAAGGAATCATTGCGACTGTTAAAAGAAAGAACGAATAGCAATTATGTAATCTTTGCGCTTGCTGCAATACAAGATACCCCTTTTTCAACATTCGTTAACTACCGAGGGGACCATATGGTAGATGATGATGAATTGGTTGAGATGATTCAATATGCAAAAGAGTTAGGGATGAAAGTCATTCTTAAACCGACTGTTAATTGTAAAGATGGTAGTTGGCGAGCACATATTAACTTTTTTGATATCGATGTACCAGGGGAGCCAACATGGACTGAATGGTTTAGAAGTTATACCGATTACCAATTACATTATGCAAGGATTGCTGAAGAACAAAAATGTGACATGTTAATCGTAGGTTGTGAGATGGTTCAATCGGAGCGAGTGGAAAAAGGATGGCGGAAATTAATCGAGGAAGTTAGAGCTGTGTATTCTGGACTTATTTCCTACAATACAGATAAATATCAAGAAGATCAAATTACATGGTGGGATGCTGTGGATGTTATCTCATCAAGTGGCTATTATCCAATTCATGATTGGGATAGGCAATTGGATCGGATCGAAAAAGTTGTTGAAAAGTATCAATTGCCTTTCTTTTTTGCTGAAGCAGGATGTCCGAGTCGATCAGGATCCGCGATGATTCCGAATAATTGGCATCATGTTGGTGAACTGAATGTAGAAGAGCAGGCGGATTTTTATAAAGTGATGTTTGAAAAAACAAAGCAACGGTCTTGGGTAGGAGGTTTTGGGCTGTGGGACTGGAGTGCACGTTTATATGATGAAAGTAAAGCATCACAAGATAACGGTTATGCAGTTTATGGAAAGCCTGCCGAGCGAGTGATATATAAATTTTATACGTCTAAAAACTTGTAATTAATATTCTTCAATAATGGTTGAATGAATCCTATTAGTAATGGTAGAATTGATTATAAGGTTATCGATTAGGTAATACTGGAGGTTAGCTTCATGAATACATTCGTAAATGAGTTTCGAAATGAATTAGAAACACATATATTACCCTTTTGGGCAAAATTAAAAGATGATGAAAACGGTGGGTATTATGGACTGGTAGATTATGATTTACATGTCCATAAAGATGCTGGGAAAGGTGGTATTGCAACTTGTCGCCAATTATGGGCTTTTTCAGCAGCTTATCGAGTGTTAAAAAAAGAGGCGTATTTACAGCAAGCAAACCATGCTTATCGATTTTTAACAGAGTATGTTTTTGACCATCAGTATAAAGGACTTTACTGGATGGTTGATTATAAAGGGAATCCGTCTGATGATCGCAAACACGTATATGCACAAGCCTTTGGTGTATATGCATTAACTGAGTACTATCGAGTGACCCAAAATCAAGAAGCATTGGATTATGCTAAGCAATTATATAAGTTAATAGAAACAGTAGGTTTTAATGAAGAAACCAATGCATATAAAGAGGAATTTAATCGGAAATGGGAAGAGCAATCGAATGAAATGTTAAGTGAAAACGGCGTCATTGCGGATATTACGATGAATACTCATTTACATGTGCTTGAGGCCTATACGAACCTTTACCGCGTTTGGGAAGATGAGCAATTAAAAGGAAGAATCGCGAATTTAATCGACCTTTTTTATGAAAAGGTGTTTGATAAACAATCAAAATTTTTACAGGTGTTTTTTAATAATCATTGGGAAAGAATCATTGATTTAAAATCTTACGGACATGATATCGAAGCAAGTTGGTTAATTGATGATGCATTGAAAGTAACGGGGATTAACGATCGTAAATACACGCAGATGGTGATTGATATCGCCTATAATATTGAAAAAAATGGTGTATTGAAAGATGGCTCTTTAGCATATGAAAATGAAAATGGAAAAATTGATTACACCCGGGTATGGTGGGTACAAGTTGAGGCAATGGTCGGTTTTTACAATGTATATGAAAAAACAAAAGATGAAAAATTCCTTAAAGCTGTTGAGCGTATTTGGGATTATGTAAAAACATATATGATTGATTCACGTGAAGGTGGAGAATGGTATTGGTCCGTTGAAGCCGATGATCAGCCGACAAAGAGGGAGATAGCTGGTCCTTGGAAATGTCCATATCATAATGCAAGGTTCTGCCTAGAATTTATTGAAAGGGTTGGAAAGTAAATGATACATGAAAAATATAATCAACTACTTGCAAAACAAGAACTATTACTCCGTAGAAAAAACGAAATTGATACAGAGTTTTACAATGGTGTTTATGATCGCTATCAATATCCAGTGTTAACTCGCCACCATATTCCACTTCATTGGCGTTTTGATTTAAATAAGGAAACAAATCCATTTTTTATGGAACGTTTAGGTGTAAATGCGACTTTTAATGCAGGTGCAATTTATTTTAATCATAAGTATTATCTTTGTGCTCGAGTAGAAGGGGTGGATCGTAAGTCATTTTTTGCGCTTGTAGAAAGTGATAATGGCGTTGATAACTTTCGATTCCTTTACCCGATAACTTGGAAGGATATATATAAGGAAGAAACGAATATGTATGATATGCGTCTCGTTCAACATGAAGATGGCTGGATTTATGGGATTTACTGTTCAGAATCGAAAGACCCAGAAGTACCAGAATCTGATACATCAAGTGCAGTTGCACAAGCTGGCTTAGTTCGCACAAAAGATTTAAAAGATTGGGAGCGACTACCCAATATTAAAACACCATCTCCACAACAGCGGAATGTTGTTTTGCATCCTGAATTTGTGAATGGCAAGTATTTACTTTATACTCGCCCACAAGATGGTTTTATTTCTACAGGAACGGGTGGAGGAATTGCCTTTGGTTATTGCGACTCGATGGAAAATCCAGTTGTTGAAAGTGAAACATTGATGGATGAAAAGAAATACCATACAATTTATGAAGTGAAAAATGGCCAAGGCCCAGCCCCAATAAAGACAGATAAAGGTTGGATTCATATTGCACACGGTGTAAGAAATACGGCAGCGGGTTTAAGATATGTGCTTTATACATTTGCAACAAGTCTCGAAGATCCAACAAAGGTGATTGCAAAACCAAGTGGTCATTTCATTGCTCCATATGATGATGAACGTGTTGGTGATGTTTCCAATGTTGTTTTTAGTAATGGTGTCATTGTTAATGAAGAAAATCAAGTTTTTATATACTATGCTTCCAGTGATACAAGATTACATGTAGCAACAACAACAATTGATAAGTTAATTGACTATACTTTTCATACACCAGAAGATCCATTCCGCTCATTAGCCTGTGTAGATCAACGCTTGGAATTGATTGGAAAAAATTTAAAATTATTAAATAAAGAAGGCGACAAATAATAAATAGTATAGTAAAATATTTGGTTGTTATGCGTGTTTAACTTTAAAATTGACATAGAGGTTAGCAGATAGGAAGGAGGGAGTTATATTTGAATACAAAAGTGACGATGAAGGATATTGCTGAAAAACTAGGTGTTAGCAGTGTAACGATTTCCAAGGCTTTGAATGATAAAGATGGGGTCAGTGAAGAATTAAAAGAGAAAATAAAAAGAGTTGCTGACGAAATGGGTTACCGATATAATACGATGGCGAAATCGATGAAAGAAGGTCTCTCCTATAACATTGGTGTCATTGTTTCGGAACGTTTTATCGGTGATGATGTGCAGTCATTTTATTTAAATTTCTTCAGTAAAATCTCTAAATGCCTAGAATCCTTTAATTACTATGGGATTTTGCATAATTTATCCTATGAAGATGAAAAAAATTTAATTCTTCCAAGAATTTATAATGAAAATCGAGTTGACGGAATTATTATATTAGGCCAATTGAAATCAGATTACATTGATTTGTTAAAAAATATTGATATTCCTATTGTCTTTCTTGATTTTTATGATAATCATATGGAAGTTGATACGATAATAACGGACAATTACTATGGTGCTTATGAAATAACAAATTATTTAATTAATAATGGTCATAAAAAAATTGCCTTTGTTGGTAATATTTACTCAACGAGCAGTATTCAAGATCGTTTCTTAGGATATTGTAAAGCTTTACTTGAAAATCGAATTGAACTTGATTTTAATTATTTTGTTAATGACCGGAATGAAGATGGAAAGTATATTGATTTCCAACTACCTAAAGATTTACCGACTGCGTTTGTTTGTAATAACGATCAAGTCGCTTATCATCTTATCAACTTTTTACAAAAAAGTGGTTTCCATATTCCAGAAGATTTTTCTGTTGTCGGATTTGACAATGATATATACGCACAAATATCGAATCCAAAATTAACAACCGTAGAAGTAGACATGGATACAATGGCAAGAACAGCTACGAAAATCTTAGTTGATCGGATTAAAAAGAGTCGGAAATCAGTTAATCGAATACAAGTACCTGGTAAAATTATTGTTAGAGATTCGGTTAAAGATATTTCCACGGATGAGAAAGAGGAAGTTAAAGAACTGCTTGTTTAAGATAGAATGAGGGGAAGGATATGCTTTCCCCTTTTCATTATACAACTCTGTAATAGCACTTACTCTTAAGCAAATAAAGTTGTTACGTTAAATTGTTTTTAAAATCTTGGAGGAATGAAACTTGGCATCAAAAGTTTTCGATATTGTAAATAAAACCTACCGATATATTTCCCTAAGTTTCCTTTTTTGGTTATACACAGTAAAAGGACTAATGATATATAGTATCATCTCTGCTCCTTGTGCAATATTTAAAACATTTGAGACGATTCGAACTGAAAATAAAGATATTGAAATTTCAAAGGAGTATAAAAGGAATGCTAAAAAGTTTGATAAGACACGACTCCCTTCTTTTATACTTGCTTTTGTAACCATCTCGATTATTAGTTTATTGTTCCTCCTTGCTAAAACGAATTCTCCATATACACTGCTTTTTAGCATTATACTTATCTATTTGCTATGTACAGCCTATGTATATATTGTTTATTTATCATATCATCTATCAATATTAAATAAGGCAGGAAAAGAAGCGTATATCCTTGCTTATGTAGCTATATTCCGGAATTTCGGAATAAGTCTTTCCCTTGTCGTAATGATGATACTTTTGATTGCAGTGGCTTGGTATAATCTATTTCTCTTTTTTGTCATCGCACCTTCTATTCTCTATCGTTTTGCTTATTATGTATTAAGTAAAAGATTACCAAAAAGAAACTAACGATTTATGTTACATAATGAACAATTCTGTTTTAGTTACGTACCCAATCTCTTTTGACTTTGCTATAATGAAAAAGGAGTCTCTAAATATATATTTGATGGAGGATTATGTAATGAGTTGGAAACAGGTTGCTGAAAAATGGTTGCATGATGATATGCTTGACCCACAATTAAAGGAACAATTACATAACATAAAAGGTGATGAAAAAGCATTAGAAGAATGTTTTTATAAAAACTTGGAATTTGGTACAGGTGGCATGCGTGGTGAAATTGGTCCTGGTACAAATCGGATGAACGTTTATATGGTTCGAAAAGCTTCGGAAGGACTGGCACGTTACGTATTAAGTACAAATGAAACGGATAAAAAGAGCATTGTTATTAGTTATGATTCTCGCCATATGTCTCCAGAATTTGCCTTAGAAGTTGCAAAAACGGTTGGCAAACACGGAATTAAGTCCTATTTATTTTCTGAATTACGTCCGACTCCTGAATTATCATTTGCTGTTCGCTACTTAAGCGCAGATGCCGGTGTCATGATTACGGCTAGTCATAACCCACCTGAGTATAATGGGTATAAAGTGTATGGAAATGATGGCGGTCAATTACCACCAAAACAAGCTGATGCACTAACGAATTTTGTAAATAGTGTAGAGGATGAACTGTCCATTCCAGTCGTTGATAAAGAGGACCTTTTATCTCAAGATTTACTCCAATATATCGGGGAAGAAATTGATCAAGTATATTTAGAAAATGTGTTAAACATTCGATTAAATAAAGAAATCATTGAAAAAGTAAAATCTGATCTTAAAATTGTCTTTACTCCATTACATGGTACGTCAAATAAACTCGTTCAAGAGGGTTTACGTTTATTTGGTTTTGAAAATATAACTGTAGTAAAAGAACAAGAATTACCTGATCCAAATTTCTCAACAGTGAAATCACCAAATCCGGAAGAACATGCAGCTTTTGAATTGGCGATGAAATATGGAAAAGAAATTGATGCCGATATTTTACTAGGAACAGATCCAGACTCGGATCGCCTTGGTGTAGCGGTGAAAAATGGAGAAGGAGAATACCAAGTGCTAACTGGAAACCAAACGGGGGCAATTATGCTTCATTATCTTTTATCCCAGAAAGCTGAAAAAGGTATACTCCCTGAAAATGGGGCTGTGTTAAAAACGATTGTTACATCAGAAATTGGTCGCGTCATTGCGGATAGTTATAAACTTCCAACATACGATGTACTAACTGGCTTTAAATTCATCGGTGAAAAAATTAAAGAATACGAAAAAACGGGTAAACATACATTCCAATTTGGCTACGAAGAAAGTTACGGTTATTTAATTGGTGACTTTGTCCGTGATAAAGATGCGGTACAAGCTGCTTTGTTTGCGGCAGAAGTAGCAGCCTACTATAAAGCACAAGGAAAAGGTTTATATGATGCCTTAATTGAAATCTATGAAAAATACGGATACTTTAGAGAATCACTAGAGTCGCTTACATTAAAAGGAAAAGATGGCGCAGAGCAAATTGCTTCTATTTTAGAAGAGTTCCGTGCAAATCCGCCAAAAGAAGTTGCTGGAGTGAAAGTGAATGCAGTAGAGGATTATAAGGCAAGTGTCCGTAAAGAATTAGCAACTGGTAAATTAAACCCAATTAGTTTACCAAAATCAAATGTACTAAAATACTTCCTTGAAGATGGATCTTGGTTCTGCGTAAGACCATCCGGTACAGAACCGAAATGTAAATTTTATTTCGCTGTAAAAGGAAGCTCTTTACAAGAAAGTGAACAGTTATTAGAAAGTTTACAAACATCTGTCATGGCGTCTGTTCAAAATATATTAAATAAATAAAACTCGAGGCTTGAGCCTTTAGGCAAAAGTAGAGTCGTAGTTCGCCGAGAAAACCTTTTTTCGGGTGCGATTGCATACTACTAGAGCCTTCCTATTAACTAATAAAGGATCGTTAGGGTAAATGGGTTCAGTTGGAATAGATGGAAAATTCCAATTGACCCTTTTACTACTTTATTTGATAGAGCGCTTAACTTTACTACACAGCCTATTTTACAAGGTACAAAAGAAAGAGAGTGATACGCTTGACTTATATTGCAGACGATAAACGTTATGAGAAAATGAAATACAACCGCGCCGGAAAATCTGGTTTAAAATTACCGGCAATCTCATTAGGTCTTTGGCATAATTTTGGCGGTGTAGATACGTATGAAAATGGACGAGCGATTTTACAACGGGCCTTTGATCTTGGAATTACCCACTTTGACTTAGCGAACAATTACGGACCACCACCGGGATTCTCTGAAGAAATGTTTGGGAAAATATTAAAAACTGATTTTGCTCCGTACCGTGATGAAATGATCATCTCATCGAAGGCTGGCTATTATATGTGGCCAGGTCCGTATGGTGAGTGGGGTTCGAGAAAATATTTGATTTCTAGTTTAGACCAAAGTTTACAAAGACTCGGGTTAGACTATGTTGATATTTTCTATCATCATCGACCAGATCCAGATACCCCATTAGAAGAGACAATGTTAGCGCTTGACCATATTGTTCGACAAGGGAAGGCGTTATATGTTGGTATTTCGAACTATAATGCAGAACAGACGGAAGAAGCTGTACGTATATTAACAGAACTTGGAACGCCTCTTTTGATTCATCAGCCAAGATACTCGATGTTTGATCGTTGGGTTGAGGATGGATTACTCGATGTACTCGAGAAAAATGGCATCGGTTCCATCGCTTTTAGTCCGCTTGCCCAAGGGTTATTAACGAATAAATATTTACATGGGATACCTAGTGACTCAAGGGCTGCTAAATCACATGGTTTCTTAAAGGAAAAAGACGTTAACGAACAGGTCATCGAACAAGTACAAAAATTAAACGTAATGGCACAAGAACGTGGTCAAAGTCTTGCACAAATGGCGCTTGCTTGGGTACTGCGCGATGGTCGAATGACATCTGTATTAGTCGGAGCGAGTAAAGTAAAACAAATTGAAGATAATGTGAAAACAATTGAAAATCTAGACTTCACAAATGAAGAATTAGAGAAAATTGAACAGATTTTACTAAAAAGATGACTAAAGTTTCATACGTCTTATCGCTTTTTCAGCTCTAAAGTGGAAAAATAGATTATAGTCTATGGCGTTATTCAATGATAGATGACCAAGTGGAGGAAATTAGAATGAAGTTAGGATCAATCGAAGCTGGAGGTACAAAATTTGTTTGTGCAGTAGGTACAGAAGATGGTGACATATTGGAACGAATGACTATTCCTACAGAAACACCTGAGGAAACAATTCCAAAAGTAATTCAGTTTTTCAAGCAAAATCCAGTCGGTGCAATCGGAATCGGTTCATTTGGTCCAATTAGTGTGAAGAAAACAGATGCGAACTACGGAAACATATTAAATACACCAAAATTAGCTTGGGCAAATTTTCCATTTTTGAAAACGATAGAAGAAGCTTTACAGATTCCAATTGAATTTACGACCGATGTGAATGCCGCAGCGTTAGGAGAATACACATTTGGTGCTGGACAAGGCTTAAGTAGTTGCCTTTATATTACAATAGGCACTGGCATTGGTGCGGGGGCAATTTTTGGTGGGGAGATTTTAGAAGGAATCTCTCATCCAGAGATGGGGCATGTCATCATCAGACGTCACCCTGAAGACAATTTTGAAGGGGTGTGTCCGTATCATCGTGACTGTTTAGAAGGAATGGCATCAGGTCCAGCGATAGAAAAACGTTGGGGAAAAAAGGGAATTGAATTAGCTGAACGGAAAGAAGTTTGGGAGCTTGAAGCGTATTATATTGCTCAAGCGATTGTCCAATATACAATGATTTTAATGCCTGAGCGAATCATTATTGGCGGTGGCGTTAGTAATCAAACACATATTTTCACGTTAATTCAAAAACAAGTAAAAGAATTACTAAATATTTATTTGAGTCAAAGTCAGTTTCATGAAGGGATAAGTGAGTATATCGTACCACCAGGTCTCGGTAATCATGCAGGAATTGTGGGCGGACTCGTGTTAGCGAAAAAAGGTCTTGAAGAGAGTTATTCATGTAGTGGGTAGGTTTGCTTGTTTCAGTAGAAGGACCTCACTTTAAAAGATAAGGTGCATTTGATTTAATACGTCTACTTTTTATGAAGTAGGCTTATTTTTTTTACTAAAAAACAAGTAAAATTTTATTGTATATTTTACTTTATTATTCTATAATGTAACTATAGGAATGAATATGAAACAACGAGAAATGATAACAAAAATATAAATAAAAGTGGGGATTGACGATGGAACAAACAGAGTTAAACGCTATATTTAAAAAGGTCTTTAATGAAAGCGATTACCGCACATTTTTTGCCCCCGGTCGGATTAATTTAATTGGTGAACATACGGATTATAATGGTGGTCATGTTTTTCCATGTGCGATCACTTTTGGTACTTACGCATTAGCAAGAAAACGGGATGATCAAAAAATTCGTCTATACTCGGTAAACTTTGAAAACTTAGGTGTGATTGAATTTGACTTAAATCATTTAGACTATGAAAAATCCCATGATTGGGCGAATTATCCAAAGGGAATGATTCGGTATTTCATTGAAGCTGGTTACGAGATTGATTCAGGTGTCGATGTTTTATTTTTCGGTAACATACCAAACGGAGCGGGCTTATCCTCGTCTGCGTCAATCGAGCTAGCAACGGGTGTTATGTTAGAAGGCTTGTTTCATTTAGCAATTGATCGAATTGACATGGTGAAAATTGGACAGAAGGTAGAAAATCAATTTATCGGTGTGAATAGTGGAATTATGGATCAATTTGCAGTTGGAATGGGTAAAAAAGATAACGGCATTTTACTAGATTGTGAAACATTAAAATTTGAGTATGCTCCAATCGAAATGGATAATTACCGAATTGTCATCATGAATACGAATAAACGTAGAGAATTGGCTGATTCTAAATACAACGAAAGAAGAAGTGAATGTGAGAAAGCTCTTCATGTCTTACAAAAACACATCTCCATTGATCGTTTAGGAAACTTAACTCCTGAACAATTTGACCAATATCAAGATGAAATTACCGACCCAATGATAAGAAAACGTGCAAAACATGCTGTTTATGAAAATAATCGTACGGTTGAGGCACTCAAAGCGTTGAAAGAGAATAATTTGAACAAGTTTGGTGAATTAGTTAACCAATCTCATATTTCTTTACGTGATGATTATGAAGTGACAGGAAAAGAATTAGATACAATCGTTGAGGCAGCTTGGAAACAAGAAGGAGTACTTGGAGCTAGAATGACAGGTGCAGGTTTTGGGGGTTGTGCAATAGCGATTGTTGAAAAAGACCGGGTCGATTCGTTTATTGACCAAGTTGGCAAAACCTATCAGGAGAAAATTGGCTATCCAGCTGCCTTTTACATTGTAACGGTTGGTGACGGTGCGAAGGAAATAACAACTGGAAATATGCATCATTAATATTGCTTCAGAGCTTAGTTAAACATGATATGTGTATCGTTTTTCAACTTGTCAGCGCCAATATCCATTTTTCGAATCTACATGTAAAATGGTATAGTTAATGTAGAAAAAATATAAAGGGTGATATAAAATGAGTATTTTAGTTTTAGGTGGTGCCGGTTATATCGGTTCTCATTCAGTGTATCAATTAATCGACCGTGGTTATGATGTAGTCATTGTTGATAATTTACAAACGGGTCATAAAGATGCTGTTCATCCAAAGGCGAAATTTTACCAAGGTGATATTCGGAATCGGGAATTTTTACAAGATGTATTTGCTCAAGAAAAAATTGACGGTGTGATTCACTTTGCTGCGAACTCATTAGTTGGTGAATCCATGGTTGATCCACTAAAGTATTATGATAACAATGTATATGGAACACAAATTTTGCTCGAGGCAATGCGTGATGCCGGTGTTCGTCATATTGTATTTTCATCAACAGCGGCAACATACGGAGAACCAGAACAAGTTCCAATTACGGAAAATTTATCAACCGTCCCAACGAATACGTATGGTGAGACAAAGCTTGCGATGGAAAAAATGATGGCTTGGTGTGAAAAGGCTTTTGATTTAAAATATGTTGCTCTTCGTTATTTTAATGTAGCAGGAGCACGAAGCACAGGAGAAATCGGGGAAGACCATAACCCAGAAACACATTTAATTCCTGTTGTATTAGAAACAGCCCTTGGTAAACGTGAACATATTACTGTATTTGGTGAAGATTACCCAACAGAAGATGGTACTTGTATTCGAGACTATATTCATGTAGAAGATTTAATTGATGCGCATATTTTAGCGCTAAATTATCTCCAAAATGGTGGGGAAAGTTCTGTGTTTAACTTAGGAAGCAGTCAAGGGTTTTCTGTAAAAGAAATTATTGAAATGGCTCGAAAGGTTACAGGAAAAGAAATCCCTGCAAAAATCGGTGATCGGCGAGCTGGTGATCCAAGTGTCCTTATTGCATCATCAGAAAAGGCGAAAAAAGTATTAGGTTGGAATCCGACAAAAACAAATATTGAACAAATTATTACAGATGCATGGAATTGGCATAGCAACCATCCAAATGGATACGAGGACTGAAGGTGTTAAAATGACAATTGATCAAACGATCCAACAATTAATAAATGAATGTATCCATCGGGGCATGATTGAACCGATGGATGAAGTTTATGTACGGAACCAAATTTTATCCTTATTACATTTAGAAGGTTTTTCAATAGATGAAAGCGAGTTCGTTGAAAAACATGAGGATGATGATCCGGATTTAATTATTCCAAGTTTACTTGAAGAAATTATTCAATATGCTGTCAAACATAATGTGATTGAAGATTTTTTAGATGCTAAAGAAATTTTATCTGCAAATGTGATGAATTGCTTCTTAGCAAGTCCTTCTATCATTAATCAAAAATTTTATGAAAAATATAGCGTATCGCCAAAAGGAGCAACCGATTACTTTTACACAAGTAGTAAAAATAGCAATTACATCCAAATGAATCGAATTAAAAAGAATATCGTTTATAAGGCACCTACCGAGTATGGGGAATTGGATATAACGATTAATTTGTCAAAGCCAGAAAAAGATCCAAAGCAAATTGCAAAAGAAAGAATGGCACCGAAAACGACCGGATATCCAGTATGCCTACTTTGTAAAGAAAATGAAGGCTATGCGGGTCGAATTGGTCATCCCGCACGATCCAATCATCGAATGATTCGCCTAAATATACGGGGAGAAGAATGGTTTTTACAATATTCGCCATATGTATATTATAACGAGCATTGCATTGTACTGTCGAAAGAACATCGAAACATGTTAATTTCCCGGGAAACGTTTGGAAGATTGCTTGATTTTGTCGAATATTTCCCACATTACTTTATCGGCTCGAATGCAGATTTACCAATCGTCGGTGGTTCCATTCTTTCACATGACCATTATCAAGGGGGACGTTATGATTTCCCAATGGCTTTAGCGAAAGAAGAAAACCCATTTACTGTAGTGGATTTTCCTAATGTGTCTTGTTCCATCGTAAAATGGCCAATGTCTGTTATCCGTATACGAGGAAGTAAGAAGGAAGAACTGATTGAACTTGCGGATCGAATATTAGGCCATTGGAAATCTTATAGTGATCCAGAAGTAGATATTTTAGCATATACAGGTGATACACCACATAATACAATTACACCAATTGCAAGAATACGAAATGGACAGTATGAAATGGACCTTGTGTTACGTAATAATCGGACAAGTGATGCTCATCCATTAGGTATTTTCCACCCACATGCAGATGTTCATCATATTAAAAAGGAAAATATCGGGTTAATTGAAGTAATGGGATTAGCTGTTTTACCTGCCCGTTTGAAAAATGAACTCGTGGAAGTTGAGAAATTTTTATTAGATGAGCCAAATGAAGTTGCTGATTATCATTTGGAATGGGCAGAACAACTGAAACAAAAATATGCAGGCCGTGTCGATACTGAAAATGTAGAGGAATTCGTAAGGTTAGAAGTAGGCAATAAATTTTTACGAGTATTAATGGATGCTGGCGTATTTAAACGCGATGAACAGGGAAAAGCTGCGTTTCGTACGTTTATTCAATCATTAAATAAAAAGTGAATTACTCTATTAAAAATCTAAAATATAATTATGGGCTACTTTTTTTTGAACAGCCCTTCTTACTTTTGAAAAGTGAAGGTGAATACGAATGGAGATTACGAAAAAAGATTTTGGAACTGTTAATGGCAAAAAAGTGTATCTTTACACATTAGAAAATGAAAATGGAATGAAATTATCTTGTACGAATTTTGGTTGTATCGTCACAGAAGTCTATGCTCCAGATCGAAAAGGTGTTTTTGAAAACGTTGTCCTTGGGTTTGATCATGTGGATGATTATCTTCAATATAAAACGTACTTTGGAGCAATTATTGGACGGGTTGCAGGAAGAATACGTGGCAGTGAATTTGAGTTAGATGGACATGTATACAAATTACCTGCAACAGAAGGAAAGAATCATTTACACGGTGGTGTAAAAGGACTACATGAACGGGTTTGGGCTGCGAAGGAAATAAAGACAGAAGATGCAGTTGGTGTTCAATTTTCTTATTTAAGTGAAGATGGGGAAGAAGGCTATCCTGGAAATGTTCAGTTAACGACAACGTATTTGCTAAATAATGAAAATCAATGGGTTTTTACATGTAAAGGAATAACGGATAAGAAGACTTTGCTCAATATAACGAACCACACATATTTTAATTTATCAGGTCATGCGAAAACGGATATTTTAAACCATCAACTTACAATGAAAAGTGATCGCTTTCTTGAATTGAATGAAGAACTTTTACCTACAGGAAAGATGCTTCCTACCCAGAATACGGTGTTTGATTTTACTCAAGGTAGGAAAATAATCGATGGAAGAGAATCAACTCACCCACAAAATATTCTTGTCGGGCATGGCTACGATCATCCTTTTGTTTTATCAAAGAATCATGATGAGGAAATTGTTTTGCTTGACGAACTTACTGGTCGCGTGTTAACAGTTGAGACAAATCAACCATCTGTTGTACTATATACTGGGAATCAAATTTCAGATAACTTTAACATTCAAGAAGGCATTCAAGGTAGAAAATATTTAGGCGTTTGTCTGGAAACACAAGGATTACCAGATGCCATTCACCATCCTAAGTTTCCGTCCGTTATTCTAGACAAAGATGAAACGTACGAGCTAAAAACAACTTACACATTTGGTGTTCAATAATCAATAGGGAAAACCGTTTTTAAATGTGTGGATTTAAGTAGGTGGGTGTTTCGTGATCAATAGGGAAAACCGATTATAAATGTGTGGACCTAAGTAGACGGGTGTTTCGTGATCAATAGGGAAAACCGATTATAAGTGAGGGTTAAGTAGAAATGGGAAGGAGGGAGACAAAGTGGCAACCATTAAAGATATTGCTGAAAAAGCGGGTGTTTCGATTGCAACCGTTTCTAGAGTACTTAATTTCGATGAGACGCTATCTGTAACCGATGAAACGAAGAAACGCATTTTTGAAGTAGCTGAATCATTATCATATAAAAAGAAATCGCCTAAGAGAATAAACATCTCAACGAAAATCGCTATCGTGAGCTGGTATACCGAAGAGGAAGAACTCGAGGATTTATACTATTTATCTATTAGTTTAGGGATAACGAATCGTTGTCAACAGAAGAATATTGCTGCAGTGAAGTTCTTTTACAGTCATTATGACGAATTATTAGAGTTAACCGATATCCGTGGAATTATCGCTGTTGGAAAATTTAGCACAGCCCAAGCAGAAAGTTTAAAAAGAATTACTGAAAATATTGTCTTTGTTGATTGTAGCCCAAACGAAGATCAATATGATTCTGTTATTGTTGACTTTGAACGCGCAACAAAGAATGTGATTGACTATTTATTAAACAAGAAACATAAATCAATCGGATATATCGGTGGAATGGAATTATATCGAGATAAATCCGATAATATTGTTGACTTAAGGGAGAAAACATTCCGGTCCTATATGAAGGAAAAAGGACATTACAATGAATCAGCGGTGTATATTGGTAATTTTACTGTAAGTGATGGGTACACATTAATGAAAAAGGCCATTCAAGAACACGGGGAGAATCTACCTACTGCGTTTTTTGCAGGAAATGATCAAATCGCGATTGGCTGTTTACGGGCTCTACTTGAGGAAAAAATTGATGTTCCAGAACGTGTAAGTATCGTTGGATTAAATGATATTAGCGTTTCTAAGTACGTTTTTCCTCCTTTAACTACGGTCAAAGTCTTCACCGAATTAATGGGCGAGACTGCGGTAGATTTATTAATTGAACAATTGGAAGGTAGAGAAATCCCTAAAAAAGTTTCTTTAGGTACAAAACTAATTAAAAGAAGGAGTAGTTTTTGAATATTCTATTAGTGAGGAGGAGTCCGAAGAGTGGCCCTCCTTTTTTGGCTATTAGGAAAGTATAAATTTTCCAATTTTTACTTTCCTATACGCATAAGTGCACAAGGAAGACTTCGGCAGCATTGCATCGCAGCCGAAAAAAGCTTTTTCGGCGAACTACGGCTCTGCTTTCGCTAAAAGGCTCGGCAATCGTCGAGTTTTCTTTAGGGATATCATGGGAAAAAAGGACGTTTCACTAGTGTAGATGCCCGATTTGCGGTGGAAAATGGTTGGGAAGGTCACGTAGAGCGGTAGTAGACGCCCAAATTGCGGTGAAAAAGGAGGAAACGATCAACTAGAAAGAGTTCTAGACGCCCAAATTACGGTGAAAATGGTCGAAATAGTCATTTAGAGCGGATATAAAACGCCCAACTCATGACCAATCGAATGGAAGTGGTTATATCCCACGTCCACACCTAAATAATCAATCAACAAAAAACGGACAAGCCCATTCATATGAAGCTTGTCCGTTGTGTTATTCATATTAGCGAATTCGAATTTCACTTTCAGGGTCAAAGAAGTGTGCTTTGTTCATATCAAGTGCAAGTTTAAGATTGTCGCCTGCTTTTACAGTTGCACGAGCATCAATCCGTGCTACGAAATCATGTCCACCTAGAGTAGAGTAAATCATTAATTCAGCACCAGTTAATTCGGCAACATCGACTTTAACGTTAATTGTAGCGTTCGGGAAGGATTCAATAAATACTGGTTCGTCATGAATATGTTCAGGACGAATACCAAAGATGACTTCTTTTCCAATGTATCCATTTTCCTTAAGAAGTTTCAATTTACCGCCAGGAATGCCAAGACGAACATCACCATCTAATACGATGTTTTCTCCTTCAATTTTTCCTTTGAAGAAGTTCATTGCTGGTGAACCAATGAAGCCACCAACAAAGACGTTTTCAGGATTGTCGTATACATCTTTTGGTGAACCAACTTGTTGGATAACACCATCTTTCATAATAACGATTCGAGTTGCCATTGTCATCGCTTCTGTTTGGTCATGGGTAACGTAAATCGTTGTTGTGTTTAAACGTTGGTGAAGCTTAGCAATTTCAGCACGCATTTGTACACGTAGTTTCGCATCAAGGTTTGATAAAGGTTCGTCCATCAAGAAGACTTTTGCATCCCGAACAATGGCACGACCAAGAGCAACCCGTTGACGTTGACCACCAGATAATGCTTTTGGTTTACGGTCTAAATATTGTTCAAGACCTAAGATTTTTGCAGCTTCTTTAACACGTTTGTCGATTTCTTCTTTTGGCATTTTTCTTAGTTTCAAACCGAAAGCCATATTATCATAAACAGTCATATGTGGATATAATGCATAGTTTTGGAATACCATTGCGATGTCACGATCTTTTGGTGGAACATCATTAACAACTTTTCCATCAATTTTAAGTTCACCTTTTGAAATCTCTTCAAGACCAGCAATCATCCGTAAAGTTGTTGATTTACCACAACCAGATGGTCCAACAAATACGATGAATTCCTTATCTTTAATATGAAGATTAAAATCTGTTACTGCAGTTACTTTATTGTCATAAATTTTATAAATATGTTCAAGTTGTAATTCAGCCATTTATTTTTCCTCCTATGAAAACGATTTCCTCTCATAACTTTATTCTAGTGAAACGGCTTTCAAATGTGAAGTGGCAATGTGCACAAAGATGAAAGGGACTTTTTTGTCAGGTTGTTCACAACGAAAAAAGAAAGCCACTGAAGAGGTTTGAAATGGCTTGTTTACACCGATAGTTCTTAAGGAAACCATTCAACGAGTATCATTATTTACATATGTTGACACCTCTCCATATAGACAAATAAAGTAGATTGAAATAGCTCCGTGGAAACTTTTTATATCAATACTAGTCTGTTCAATGAATTTATCAATTTTATATTGTAAACTGTTCCTATGCATATACAATTTTTTTGCCGTTAAACTCGTATTTGAATTGTTCTCAAGATACGTTTTTATAATATTAATTAGCTCACTATCATGTTGAAAGATTTCTTGATATTCTTGATGTAGAATGCTCGTTAATTGATTCCATTCTGTCGTCATCATGACGAGTGGAAAGGCGTTGATAAAATTAAATACATGGTTCTGTGGATAAACAGACATAGAAATTTTAAAATAATATTGCTCGCGTAAAAACTGATTTCTTAAGTTTGGGGAAGAATCAAAAAATCTGCCAATATAAAAATCAACTTTAATATAGAAGTCAGAAAGAATCGCATCGTAAAAAGAGTAAAAATCATGGTCATTGACTACATCAATTGTTTCATTTTCAATAATGACACCGGATTTCTGATCAATCCAAACGAAAATGATCTGCTCTGAGAAAAATGAGTGGACCGCCTCCATGAAATCATAATGACTCTGTAACTCATTAAGTTGAAAGTAAATAAAGCGGATTCTTCCGTTAAAGTCTGGTATGGATCCGTTCTTTATTAAAAAATCAAACCAAGCTTTTTGCAAACGGCTTTGATTTAAATAATCGGGAGTCGTTTCAATCAATGGGTACATGGAATCAAGTAATAATTTTTCCCTATCCGTAATGGAAGTCTTCGGTATGGCAAAATATTGCTTTGATGATTCATCATAATAGCAGAAAAAATCATTATTATAATAAGGTAGTTCTTGAACGATTGCATCTGGGAATATGTTCGAAATATTGTGCATAGTAATCCTCCAAATAAACAAAAATAAGCCTTTTTCTATACTTTTCATTGTAGACATAAGAGAATCGGATATTCAAGCATTGATAAAACTTTCAAGAAGAAGGTATAGTCAAATATTTGTAGAATAATATAGTAATGATTGGTTCAACAAAATAGATATATTCTATCCTTAATAATTATCTGCAATATTAAAACTTTTATAAAAATAGATGGTACAATCATAGATTCAATTATGTTAAAATAGTAAAGTACGAAATCTAGAAGAAAGGATAAATGATATGATTGGATTGCTTATAATTTTACTACTCGTTCTCTTTTTACCATTTACAGTAAAAGTCGTTGAACATAATTTAGAATACTTTCTATTTATCATGGGGATTCTTGCTGCTTTTGTCGGTGGTGTTCTTGATACAAAGCTACTTGTACAAGCATTAGAGGATCCAATAAAAATTACATTAGCCGTCCTTCTTGCGGGATTATTATTTAAATGGTTCCAAAATCAATTAGGCCATGCCATTACAGCTTTTAGTAATAAAATTCCTTTTCCATTATTTATTGCTATCGTTGTTATTGGCTTAGGATTCCTTTCTAGTATTATTACAGCTATTATAGCTGCTCTTGTACTTGTTCTAATCATTAGCAATCTACCATTACAAAGACGGCATGAAGTTTTGTTAACGGTTATTGCCTGTTTTTCAATTGGACTTGGGGCGGCATTAACACCAATTGGTGAGCCATTATCAACAATTGTAACAAGTAAAATGGGTGAAGATTTTCTATACTTATTAGAGCTAGTCGGACCTTTTGTCATTCCAGGTGTCATCGTATTAGGGATTTTTGCGGCACTTGTCGTTAAACGTAGAGAAGGATTAGGACTTCAATCATCAACTGAGACGGAATCATACAAAGAAATTATTGTTCGTTCTGTGAAAATCTATTTGTTTGTATTTGGTTTAACGATGTTAGGTGCTGGTTTTGAACCTTTAATTAATGCCTATTTACTTGATTTAAGCCCTAAAATTCTTTATTGGGTCAATATGATTTCAGCTGTGTTAGATAATGCAACATTAGCGGCTGCTGAAGTAAGTCCAGCGATGAGTGCTAGTACGATTGAAGCTATTTTACTTGGCTTACTCATAAGTGGTGGGATGTTAATCCCAGGTAATATACCAAACATCATCTCAGCGGGAAAATTGAACATTACAAGTAAAGAATGGGCAAGAGCTGGTGTTCCAATCGGGCTAGCCATTATGGTCATTTACTTTGTCATCTTAATCGTTATCGGATTTTAATTTCACGTAAATATGTAAGATGAATCGTATAATCTTAGGGGAGCGGATTTAATCTGTCTCCCCTTTTTATTGCTATTTGTTTTCTATGTCGATTAATATAAAATAGAAGAGAAATATTGAAACTTAACATATGTTATGTACGTATTGAATAGTAAACGAAATCGTACTATTGAATGGATACGTTGTAAAAAACAGGAGTGATTTTCTTGAAAGCCCTATTAATGTTTCTTCTTAGATTGTTTACTGCAGGTGTGACGACGGTGACCATTTTATTATCAAGTTACTTCGGCTTTGACCAAAGTTTTCTTTTCTCAAGTTTCATTGCCGTCCTTGGTGGGGGAGCGGTCTTTTATAGTATGAAATATGGAACACAGTCCCAGCTTTTACGAAGAAACGGTTTGACAAAAAGAGAGTATAAGATTGTCCAACAAAATTTGAAAGAAGCAAAAGAAAAAATTCAACGTCTCCAAAAGTCTTTTTTTCAAATTCAAAACTTAGCGAATGCGAAACAAAACTTTGAAACATTACGAGTTGTTAATAAAATATATCATGTAACGAAAAAGGAGCCACGACGATTTTTCTTAGTGGAAGACTTTTATTTTTCCCACTTAGATTCAATGGTGGAACTTGCTGAAAAATATACTTTTCTCGCATCCCAACCAGCGAAAACAATTGAACTAACGAGATCTCTTCATGAAACGAGAAATACAATGAATGATATGGTAAAAATTATTGAACAAGATTTGCATAAAATGATTGAAGGAGATATTAATAATCTAAACTTCGAAATTGACGTAGCGAAAAAATTTATTGATAAAAAGTGAAGATGGGAGGCTTATTTATGAATGAGCGTGAGAAGGTTACCAATGAATTAGATGATTTATTGGCAAATCCTTTTGAAAATATAACATTGGATGAAACAAATAAACAAGAATTACAAAGTCAAGGAAATCAACGTGAATCAAAGGACTTATTGGATCAAATCGGTGGAGAGAAACCGAAACGATTAATAGATACATTACCAGAAACTGATCAAAAGCGTGCGATGCAGTTAGCTGAACAAATTGATCCGTTTAATCAAAGCTCGATTACATTGTACGGTACCCAAGCACAAGCAAAATTAAGTAACTTCTCATCATCGATGTTAGATCATGTGAAAAGCGGCAATATCGGTGAAATTGGTGAAATTATTTCTGATTTAATGAAAAAGTTAGATCAAGTTAACCCTGAGGAGCTACAAGTTGAAAAGCGTGGATTTATTTCAAGGATGTTTGGGAAGGTATCTCGTTCAGTTAATGAAATTTTAACGAAGTACCAAAAGACTGGAGCACAAATTGATCGAATTACTGTACGGCTTGAACATTGTAAAAACTCATTAATAAGTGATAACACATTGTTGGAGCAACTTTACAATAAAAATAAAGAATACTTCCAAGCATTGAATATATATATCGCTGCAGGTGAAGTGAAGTTAGAAGAAATTCGGACAACTCATATACCAGAATTACAACGGAAAGCTCAAGCAACCGATGATCAAATGGCTTACCAAGAAGTAAATGATATGATTCAATTTGCTGACCGTTTAGAAAAACGACTACATGATTTGAAGTTAAGTCGTCAAATTACGATACAAAGTGCGCCACAAATTCGGATGATACAAAATACAAACCAAACATTAGTCGAAAAAATTCAAACGTCGATTACAACAGCTATTCCACTATGGAAAAATCAAATTGCGATTGCCCTTACTTTATTAAGACAACGAAAAGCAGTTGAGGCACAAAAACAAGTATCACAAACAACGAATGATCTTTTATTGAAAAATGCTGATTTATTAAAAACCAATTCAATTGAAGTCGCTAAAGAAAATGAACGAGGTATTGTTGATATAGAAACATTGAAAAAGACACAAGAAAACTTAGTATCCACATTGGAAGAAACATTACGCATTCAAGCAGAAGGACGCGCAAAACGTCACCAAGCAGAACAAGAATTACTTTCAATGGAAGACCAATTAAAACAAAAACTTTTAGAAATTCGAGGATAGTTTTTCCATCCCACCCTCATATAATAGTAATAACCATATAAGCCTGTCTTGCAATAAGCGAGTCGGGCTTTTTTTTCAAAGGGAAGAGGGTGTTGTTATGAAGATTGCACGGCATAACAAATCAGTGTTGTGGAGTCTAATCATTTCTATTACCGTGTTATGGGGATATGCTTGGGTACTCATGAAAGCCTCGCTCCAATATATGGGTCCATTTACGTTCTCTTCTTACCGTTTTCTTACCGGTACATTGGCATTGTTTGTTGTTTTACTACTATTAAAAATTGGATTCCCACATAAAAGGTATTGGAAACATTTATTTGTTGTAGGAATTCTTCAGACAGCGATTGTTTTTTTGCTCGTTATGTATGGACTCAAATTTGTCGGTGCGGGCAAATCATCCGTATTACTCTATTCGATGCCTATCTGGAGTAGCTTTCTTGCAGCAAAATTTTTACAAGAGAGGTTGTCATTAAAAAAATTATGTGGCTTAGTCGTAGGTTTGATAGGGTTGCTAATAATATTTGGCTCTGATTTATTTAAGCAAGATCAAATGATTATTATTGGTGAAATTCTTATTATTCTTGCGGCAATTTCGTGGGGAATTTCAAATGTATATTTTCGTATATACTTACACCAACTCCCTAAGTTACAAACATCGGCATTCCAGATGTTATTCGGAACAATAGGTATTGTTGTTGTTACGTTAATTATGGAACCAGGGATGCCAGTTGAATGGAATATGGAAAGTATATATTACATTTTGTTTACGGGTGTTGTTGCTTCAGCACTTTGTTTTACAGTATGGTTTATAATTCTTAGTTCGATTGATATAGTGACCGCCACTATTTCCACTTTATTAGTCCCAATTTTTGGCCTCATCTTCAGTCATATTCTCTTGGGGGAAAAAATAACCGTTAGTATCATGGTAGGCACATTGTTTATTATTTCAGGAATTATAATCTCCCAACAACGTGAAAAGCGAAAAAGTCATGAGGTAGGTTAGCCCTCATGACTTTTTATAGCTTTAAAAAGATATGAAAGTCTTTAATTAAAGGAAACTTCGGAAAAAAGACTGGAACTTCGGAAATATAGCGGGGAACTTCGGGAATA
>NZ_LN868936.1:8155-38000 GCF_001244735.1 Bacillus andreraoultii | reverse complement strand
TCGGAAATATAGCGGGGAACTTCGGGAATATAGCGGGGAACTTCGGGAATATAGCGGGGAACTTCGGAAAAAAGCCTCGGACTTCGGAAGTATAGCGGACAACTTCGGAAATATAGCGGACAACTTCGGAAATATAGCGGGGAACTTCGGGAATATAGCGGCCAACTTCGGAAATATAGCAGCCAACTTCGGAAAAAAGCCTCGGACTTCGGAAGTATATCGGCAACTTCGGAAGTATATCGGCAACTTCGGAAGTATATCGGCAACTTCGGAAGTATAGCGGCCAACTTCGGAAATAACTGCGGCAACTTCAAAAAAAACGGTTTCCTGCAATTTTTATCTTGAATTGGGCGTCTAGAACTCTTCTAGATGCCCGTTTCAAGCTTTTTCAGCGCGAATCGGTCGTCTACTCCTCTAGATGCCCATTTTCCTCTTTTTCAGCGCGAATCGGTCGTCTGCTCCTCTAGATGCCCATTTTCCTCTTTTTCAGTGTAAATCGGTCGTCTATTAACCTCCCAGACGATTATTTCCCCGAACTTCTTATCAATACAATAAATCCAAAACTCTTCTAAATGCCCGTTTCCCCAAATTACACTGCTTCGTTTAAATGCTGGTAATTTCCTAGTTTTCTTTATTAGAAGAACAGCAAACCAATCGCGATTGGAATAAAGCTCCATAGAAGAATAGTTACACAAAATCCCATAATATCCCTTACCTTTAGACCAGCAATAGCAAGAAGTGGAATGGCCCAAAACGGCTGTATCATATTCGTCCATGCATCGCCCCAAGCAACAGCCATTGCCGTTTTTGCTAAATCAACACCTAGAGCTTCGGCACCAGGAATCATAATTGGTCCTTGAACAGCCCACTGACCACCACCAGATGGGACAAAAATATTTAAAATCCCTGCACTAATAAACGTTAATAGCGGATACATAAATTCATTAGAAACACTAACAAACCATTCGGATAATTTCGCTGATAGGCCAGAAGCTACCATCATCCCCATAATCCCTGCATAAAAAGGAAATTGAACAATGATACCGCTTGCATTTTTCACTGCCCGATTCACACTTTCAAGAAAACGACGCGGTGTTTTATGAAAAATGATTCCTAGAAATAAAAAGATAAAGTTAACAATATTAATATTGAGGTCCAAACCATTTTTAATAAAATAATAGACAATGAATACGAGGCCCATTACCCCAATAAGTGTCGAAAGCACCCAACTATTTTCCATGCGAGTGGCAAATGTTTTTTCCCCTGAAGCTTGTTCTAGTTCACCATAAGTATTCTCATCTACACCAGGTGGTTGAATATCATTAACAGATGTACCTGACTTTAAAAGGAGGCGATTTAAAATGGGTAATGTGATTAGTAGTGCGATAACAATAAATAAATTATATGGACTTAACAAAGTTTTAGTAATAGGGATAACCCCTAAAATATCTTGTAAGAAATGTCCTTCTGTTGCGATTGTTAAAGGAATAGAACCGGATAATCCCCCATGCCATACAAGAAAACCACTATAAGCACTGGCAACGAGTAAGCGGTAATCGACGGTCGGCACTTTTTTTATAACATGTGTGGCGAGTAGGGCACCAACAACCATGCCAAAACCGTAGTTAATTAAACAACCAATTGTAGACACAACAGTAACTAAAACGACTGCCTGATTAGGTGTTGTTGCCAAATTACTTAAATTGATAAGTAAGTTTCGAACCAATGGACTTGATGCTAGGACATAGCCGGTTACAACAATCAATGTCATTTGCATTGTAAAAGCGAGTAAATCCCAAAAACCTGTACCCCAATATTCAGCCATTTGGATGGGTGAATGATCTGTAAAAATAATCCCAAGTAGAAAAACAATGAATGTAAGAATAATAGCAAATAAAAAAGCGTCAGGCAAAAATCTTCTTACCATTCGATCAAAAAAAGAAGTCATGGAACGAAGCAACTCAATCCCTCCCTACAAGTATTTAATCACTTCTTGTTAGGATATATATGTTTAGGAGGAGTTCGATATATCCTTTGTCGAAAAAATTACTATAACCAAATAATGGTAGATAGAAGGTTCTTCATTTATAGAAATAGGTGACTTTGGCTGAATACAGTTTTACAACATTAATAGTTTGACAATGTTATTAATTTTTAGTTATATTGTACTTAATAATAAAGTGCGATTTTTAAGAAGAATTGGTTAGAAGGTAGTTAATCCTTTTACCATTTTTAGTAAGCGCTTTATTATGGACAAAGGGGATAATATATTTTTAAAAGGGGGAAATTTTGTGAAAAAGAAGTTTTTAGCTTTATTTGCATTAGTCTTTGCCCTGTCACTCTTTCTAGTAGCTTGTGGTGGCAATGAGACATCGACTGGTGGAAAAAGTGAAGGGTCAAAAGAAGGAGAAACGACAAAAACGGAAAAACCGAAATTTCTAAGTATGTTAACAGGTGGAACAAGTGGTACATATTATCCGTTAGGTGGAGAAATTGCAAAAATGATTACGGATAAAACGGGTATTCAAACAGATGCAGTATCTTCTAACGCTTCAGCAGATAACGTACTTGCTTTAAGTAAAGGGGAAGCGGAAATTGCGTTTGTTCAAACAGATGTGATGGCTGCTGCTGTTGAAGGAATTAATGCCTTTGAAGAAAGTGGTAAAATAACGAATGTTTTAGCACTTGGATCCCTATATCCAGAAACTGTTCAAATTGTAACATTGGAGAAATCTGATATTAAGTCTGTCGAAGATTTAAAAGGGAAAAAAGTGTCCGTTGGTGCACCTGGTTCAGGAACATATATTAATGCCGAGCAAATTTTAGAAATTCATGGTATGACAATGGACGATATTAAACCTCAGAACTTAGACTTTGCTGAATCAACTGGTGGAATTCAAGATGGAAATATTGATGCTGCATTTATCACGGCTGGTACGCCTACAGGGGCAGTTGAAGGTTTATCTGCAACTAATCCAGTAAAAATTGTTCCAATCGCTCAAGATAAAGTTGATGCTTTAATCGAGAAATATCCATACTATGCAGCTGATACAATTAAATCTGGAACATACGGATTGAAAGAAGATGTAACGACAGTCGCTGTTCTTGCTATGCTTGCTGTTGTTGATAGTGTTCCAGAAGATACAGTTTATGAGATGACAAAAGCAGTCTATGAAAATGCAGATAAAATTACGCATGCAAAAGGTGAATATATTAAACTAGAAAATGCACTAAAAGGTATCGGTATTGATTTACATCCAGGTGCGGAAAAATATTTTAAAGAAGCTGGTGCTTTAACAGAATAATATATTTGAGTATTTTCAAGGGCAACGTTGTTTGAAATATTTTTATGCACAATTGAATACAATAACTATCTTTTAAGAGGCTGGCTATGATGGTGAAAATCCATACGCTACCAGTCTCTTCTTAATACTATAATTTTGGGATGAGTTAACGTGAAGAAGAAAAAAATCATGAACTTCATAATTGGTGTGCTTTTCCTCATTTTGTTTTTATCTTTATTTTTATCATTTCCAATAAAAAAGGCAGTCGTGTTTTATGAAAAAAATACAGATCAAATTACTGCCTATCTTCCAGTTAATGCGGGGGATACCTTTCAAATTATTTTCACTCATTCCATCCACTTAACCGATGTAATTGAAAAATACCGTGTTTTGCCTGACGACACAATTGAGGAATATGAATTTATATTTGAGGAGTTTGGGATTGGAATGCCGTCGAATGCAGAAGAGGGTCAAACTTTTGTCTACGAGGATGGAAAGTATCATATAAAAAATGTAGGAAATATTTTTCCATCGATGAAAATTAGGAATGGTGAAACGGTTTCCGAACATCGACTTGTGTGGGGAAAAAATGACGAGCACATTGTAAAATTTAATCATTACTTTCAACCAGGAAATTGGTACACCGTAAAAGTCGTTAATCTATCTTTATGGCAATCTATGAAAGGAGATGAAATACATGACTGAGAAAAATGACCAAATTCAGTTAACGGAAGAAGAACAAAGAGCATTAATGGAAAAATACGATGCTGAGTCAAGAACGAGAAATCTCACCGGTGTGATGTCGGGTGTAGTCCTTGCATTATTAATTGGCTTTTCCATTTTCCAAATTTATACAGGGGCCTTTGGAGAATATACCGCTTATATTCAACGAACTGTTCACTTAGGTTTTGCGTTAGTTTTAATTTTTCTCTTATTTCCGGCCAGGAAGAAGAGTCCACGTAAGAAAGTTGCTTGGTATGATTATGGTCTTGCATTACTAGCACTACTTGTTTGTAGTTATTGGCCGTTATATTATGATTCACTCGTACAAAAAATAGGCGGAATTAATACGACACAATTAATTATTGGAGGGATTGCGATCATTCTCGTGTTGGAGGCTGCGAGGAGAGTCGTAGGTGTACCATTAGTTGTCATTGCAGTTTTTTTCTTACTTTACGCTTTATACGGTCCATACATGCCTGGGATGCTTGCTCATCGAGGGTTAAGTTTAGAGCAATTAATTGATACGATGTTTTTTACGACAGAAGGAATTCTTGGAACACCACTTCAAGTTTCATCAACATTTATTTTCTTATTTATTTTGTTCGGTGCCTTCCTTGTTCAAACAGGAGTAGGAAATTATTTCAATGATTTAGCGATTGCTATTGCTGGTAAACGTACAGGAGGACCGGCAAAAGTTGCTGTATTTACAAGTGCATTGTCTGGGACGATATCGGGTAGTTCCGTTGCGAACGTTGTACAGACTGGTTCTTATACGATTCCACTGATGAAAAGTCTCGGTTATAAGAGGAACTTTGCTGGAGCGGTAGAGGCAGCTGCTTCTACAGGAGGGCAAATTATGCCGCCTGTTATGGGTGCAGCAGCGTTTTTAATGATTGAGTATGCAGGTGTTCCTTACATAGAAATCATTAAGGCAGCAGCAATCCCAGCGCTATTATACTTTACAGGGATTTGGATTATGACCCATTTAGAAGCTAAAAAGATGGGACTAAAGGGATTGCCAGCTGACCAAATACCACCAAAGATAGAAGTTTTAAAGAAAATATATTTGTTATCACCAATTATTGCGATTATCCTCTTTATGAATAGTGGGACGAGTATTTCTCGTGCAGCACTATATGGGATATTATTTACGATTGTCGTTAGTTTATTTAGAAAAGATACAAGAATTAATTTCTCGAAATTTATTGTTGCATTAACAGAGGGGGCGCGTTCAGCTTTAGGTGTTGCTTCTGCGACTGCTTGTGCAGGGATTATTGTTGGTGTCGTAACGAAAACCGGTCTAGGATTAAAATTAGGGAATGGAATTGTTGGTTTAGCTCAAACAATGACAAGCAATCCGGATGTATTATTACTATTAACACTGTTTTTCACAATGATCACGTCAATTATTATTGGGATGGGGTCACCAACAACAGCAAACTACATCATTACGTCAACCATTGCATTACCAGCAATATTAGCACTGAATAACCAATTAGAAGTAGCCGTTCCTGTCCTTGCTGCACATATGTTTGTGTTTTACTTTGGAATTGTTGCGGATATTACACCACCAGTTGCTCTCGCTGCGTTTGCGGCAACGGGAATATCAGGTGGAGAGCCAATTCGAACAGGGGTTAATGCTTCTAAACTTGCAATCACTGCTTTTATTATTCCCTATATGTTTGTATTACAGCCGGAGTTATTAATGATTGATACAACGTTTCTCGGAATTATTTGGATTATCTTTACCGCAGTAACGGGAATGGTAGCCATTGGTGCTGGATTAATCGGTTACTGGTATTTTAACTTAAATTGGATCGAACGGCTTCTTTCAGTCATTGTCGGTTTATTACTGATTTATCCAGAAGGCTTTTCTGATCTTATTGGTCTCATTGGATTTATTGCAATGATTGCTTACCAATTTATTTTTAAAAAGGGGAAAGGTACCGGAATGAAAGCTGAAGGAGCTAGTATGTAGGAATGAAGCATGTTTAGAGACAGTGCCACTCGTTGGTACTGTCTCTTATATGTTTTTTGTGAAACGAAAGAAGCCAGTTTTTTTAGCACCTGGCTTCTTTCGCTTGCTAATAAGAAGAGGCTGGGACAAAACTTCAGTAAAATAAAAATTAAGGCGTTGGAGCTTACACTAAAAAGTGTAGACCCAACGCCTTTTTTGTCACAATTCTAGTAAACAAAAAGGGCACCTTTTGATAAAATTAAAGTGACGAAACAATAATTTTGGAGGTGCCCTTATGTTTAAACATTATAACATGAATCAAGTAGTTTTACCGCTAAATTTAGAAATTAAGTTGAAAGAAAACGATATTGCTTTTGCGATCAATGATCTTGTCGAGAGTATTCCCGAAGAAGCTTTCGAGGACTTCATACGACAAACCGGCCGTCCCGCGTATCATCCTCGTATGATGTTGAAAGTCATTTTGTGTGGATATACGCAATCCGTGTTTTCCGGCCGTAAAATAGAAGCTTTATTACAGGATAGTATCCGCATGATGTGGCTGGCTCAAGGACATGAACCTAGCTATCGCACCATCAATCGCTTCCGTTCTAATCCACTCATTGAAAACATCCTACGTGAATGCTTTGTCCAGTTCCGAAATCAGCTCGTGGAAAAGGAATTGATTGAAGAGGAAGCCATTTTTATTGATGGTACAAAAATTGAAGCAAACGCAAATAAGTTCACCTTTGTATGGCGGAAGTCCATTGAAAGATATAGTGATAAGCTAATTGAAAAGTCCAATCAACTGTATGATGAGCTGCTAGAGAAGGAGATCATCCCAGCAATAGAGCGAGAAAAGGAAGAGGAACTTTCCGTCAAAGAAATGGAAGAAGTAGTCGAAAAGTTAGACGAGAAAATCGAGGAATATAATAAAAAGATTGAAGTATCTGAAGTTGGGAGTGAACGGAAAAAGCTCCGTTCCGAACGCAAATTACCCATACAATCTCGGAAGCAATGGATGGATTACATTACTCGCAAACAAAAGTATCAAAACGATATGGAGATTTTCGGTGATCGCAATAGTTACTCAAAGACGGACCCAGATGCGACGTTTATGCGCATGAAGGACGACTACATGAAGAACGGTCAATTGAAAGCTGGTTACAATGTCCAAATTGCGACGGAAGGTCAATATGTGCTCGCTTACGATGTTTTCCCAAACCCGACCGATACACGCACTTTAATTCCTTTTCTCGACACGATTGAAGAAAACTTTTTCGAGCTTCCGGAATTCATTGTCGCGGATGCAGGATATGGTAGCGAACAGAATTATGAAGATATCATCGAGAATCGAAATCGAACGCCACTTATTACATACAATCAATATCGAAAGGAGAAGAAAAAGAAGCATAAGGACAACGCTTTTCATGTAGATAATTGGGAATATAATGAGGACGAAGATACTTTTCTGTGCCCAAATGGTCGGAAAGTACGATTTAGCCATCATTCCAAACGAACAGACAGGTACGGATTCACCCGTGAATTTAAAGTGTACGAGTGTGAGGACTGTTCGGATTGTCCACTCCGCGATTTATGCACGAAAGCAAAAGAAGGGAACAACCGAAAAGTCTACATAAATGAAAAGTGGGAGTCCCAAAAAGAATATGTACGTACGAAGCTTTCAGACGAGAAAACTGGTGAAATTTACGGAAAACGTAAAATTGATGTAGAACCAGCGTTCGGTTTTCTGAAGGCTAATTTAGGTTTCACTCGTTTTTCCGTCAGAGGAAAACAGAAAGTGAAAAATGAATTAGCCTTTGCGTTGATGGCGGTGAATATGAGAAAAGTCACCGCCATCAGCGGTAAAATAGTGACGAGAAATGGAAAAACCCCACAAAAAAGGTTCCAAGCAAATTTTTTATTGCCTGGAACCTTTTTATATACTACTTTTGGCTAGTTATGTCCCAGCCTCTTCCTTGTGCGCTTAAGCGCGCAAGGAAGGATCTAGCAGCTACATCAAAGCTGAAAAATTCTATTTTGGGCGAACTCTAGTCTAAGATGCCCGATTTGCGGTGGAAATGGCTACGAAGGTCATCTAGAGCGAATACAAACGCCCAACTCATGGCTAATCGAATGGAAGTGATCATGAGCCACATCCACACAAGCACACCTAAATAATCCAACAATAAAAAACGGACAAGCCCATTCATACGAAGCTTGTCCATTGTGTTACCCTTATTAAAGGGTCAAAGAAGTGTGCTTTGTTCTATTCCTCTGTATCTGTCGAGAACATGTAGTTCTTATGGTAAAAACGAATACTAAAAATTAATCCCATGGCGAACATATTACCCATTAAGGAACTCCCACCGTAACTAAGGAAAGGTAGTGGAATCCCAGTAATAGGCAATACTTGAATCGTCATCCCAATATTTTGAAATACGTGGAATGCGGTCATACTAATAATCCCCGTACAAATATAAGAGTTAAATTGTGATTTCGTTTCTAGAGCAATCTTTATTAAATGATATACGAGTAAGAAGAATAAACTAATAACAATACTGCCACCGATAAAACCATACTCTTCAGCGATTAAGCTAAAGATGAAATCGGTATGTCGTTCCATAACATAGACTTCTTTTCCCATAAATCCTTTACCGAAAATTTCTCCAGAACCAATTGCTTGGAGTGAACTTAGTAAATGTAGCCCTTCATCAGAAGAATAGCTGTACGGGTCTAGCCATGCGTAAATTCGACCATATTGATAGGCACTTATATGATTTCGTAAAAATTCCGGAAAATATAACATAATTCCGATAATCGTTGCACCAATAGCAGCAACAGCAGAAAAGGTAGGAACGACAATTTTCCACGAAATCCCAGAAACTAGAATCATGCCAGCTGTTATAGCCATAAATACAAGTCCTGTACCTAAATCGGGCTGTTCCATAATAAAAATCAATGGTAATAGTGTCGTCAGCCCAATTTTTATTAAAAGCCAAAAGTCAGTTTTTAATGTTTTCACTGCATTCTTCTGATTATGGTCTGATATAAGACGACCGAGAGCCATAATTAGAAAAACTTTCATAAACTCAGATGGTTGGATACTACCAACATTAGGTATGATAAACCAACTATGCGCACCATTTCTTTCTGGAGCAATACACGTTTGACAATGTGGAGCTAAGGATAGAGCTAACAGTAATAAGATCCCAAATCCGTAAAAAACCCAAGATAATTTTTTGTATTGGTCGGGGTCAAAAATAAGCGATACGCCAATAATTACAGCTCCAACAATATACCACATCAACTGATCAAGCATGAAATTTTTTTCATATTGCCCAGAATTTTGAGCACTATAGATTCCAACCAAACTGATTATACAAAATAAAAATAATATAAATGCCAAGTTCCAATCGAAACGATCAGGGGCTTTTTTTTCATTTTCCATCATTTTCACCTTTTCACATTAAAAGAATCTCTTGAAAAACTATTATAGCATATAGGAAACACACTGTATGAGCATATTTAAATGTGCAATGATGATTTGCCTAAGTATGTTATAACACATAAATTCATTATAATCGATTTAATAAAAGTAGCAAAAACAAAAATTTGGTAACTATATGGAGTAGGGGGTGGTCTGTGATGTTAAGATGAAGTAGGCAACATGTTACAACCAAAATAAAAGGACCTACCCTAATAAATGGTTTCCGTTCGCGCTAAAGTAGATAGCGTACAATAGAAAGCAGCATTTATAGGAAAGCCCTTCTATCCTCACATTTAATGATTTTATATCATATTATATTCTGATTGCCTCTGTATTTGCAGGAGCAATTTTTATTGGTTGTACAGTATCTTCATTTCGATGATCTGTAACAATTTTTTTCACTTCGATATATTTAATATGGTGTTCTTCCATTTCCATAATCTTAAATTGGTAATCATGGTAAAGAATCGTATCACCTTGTTTAGCCTCAAAGTTCTCAGTTAAAAACCATCCGCCGATTGTATCGACATCTTCATCATCAATATCAAGGGATAATAAATTATTAACTTCACTTACTAAAACTTTACCATCAAAAATATAATGTTGATCCGCCATTTGACGAATTAATGGAATTTCATCTAAGTCAAACTCATCACGAATTTCTCCGACAATTTCTTCCACAATATCCTCCACGGTGACAAGTCCACTCGTACCACCATATTCATCAAAAAGAATGGCCATATGAATCTGTTCCTTTTGCATTTTAACAAGTAAATTATGAATTGGAATTGTATCAATGACCCGAATAATCGGTCGAATAAAAGATCGAACAGATTGTTTTGAGAAATCTTCTTTATTTATATAGGAAGTTAATAATTCCTTCATATTAATAAAGCCGACAATATGGTCTTTATCTCCGTCAATAACCGGGTAACGTGTAAACTTTTCAGTACGGGCAATGTTCAGTAATTTATCTGTGGAGTCATTTATATCAATGCTAACAATTTCTGTTCGCGGTACCATAATTTCTTTTGCAATTCGATTATCAAAGTCAAAAATTTTATTTACATACTTAAATTCTGACTGGTTAATCTCGCCATTTTTATAACTCTCACTTAATATTAAACGGAGTTCTTCCTCCGTATGAGCGCTGTCATTTCCTTTCATCGGTTTTAAACCAAAGGCTCTTGTTATGAGTCGTGCAGATCCATTTAAAACCCAAATAAATGGATACATCAATCGATAAAACCAAATTAATGGAGTAGAAACAAATAATGTAATTTGCTCTGCTTTTTGAATCGCGAATGTTTTTGGTGCTAATTCGCCTACAACTACATGAAGGAATGTCATGATTAAAAAGGCTATTGAAATCGTTAATATATGGGATGCAGAATCAGGAATACTAATATTTGTAAACAATTTTGAAAGTATAGATTCAAAAGTCGATTCTCCTAGCCAACCAATTCCTAATGCTGTAACAGTAATTCCAAGTTGACAAGCCGATAAATACTCATCAAGATTCGTAATGACTTTTTTAGCAGCAATCGCACTCTTTTTTCCCTTTTCAATATGTTGTTCTATTCGAGAATGGCGCACTTTAACAATAGCAAATTCGGAAACTACAAAAAACGCAGTGCAAGCAATTAAAATAGCGATGTAAATCAGGCCAACTATGTCGTCCAACCAAATCCCCTCCCCTAAATTGTAGGGTAGGGAGTTCACCTCCTAAAAGAATTAAAATCGTTTTTCTATCTATTCGTAGCCTGGCTGTAACTCGTCATTTTTACGAGGGCACATACCTCCCTTTTACATATATTGTACTATAAAAGAATGGCTTTTGTTAATGGTGTTAGGTGGAAACACGGTTGTCATTATGGAATAAATATACGCCACAGACAGTATATGTGTACGATTGTACTTTTATTTTTTGTGAAAAATGGATAAAGTGAAAAACTTATATTTACCTATATTATAGTTTTATAAATCGATAGAGTCAATCATTCATTACTTATTTTATTTAAATATTCAGATAAAAAAAACAAATTTTATTTTATTGTTCATATCCAAAAAATCACTCAAACATTTTCGTACTACATATGATACTTGTTTTTTTAAACAAGCCCCCTATCATATCTGTTTTTTACAACCTCAAAACTTAAAAATTGACCTTTTTGGGAGCTAATTATTTTATTTTATGAAAAATCATCATAAATCATGAGAAACAAAATGAGGGCTGCTATAGAAACAGCCCAAAAATAAATTATAATAATTTATCAAGGAATATTGTTGCGATTGTGAAGTAGGTTGTTAACGAAAAGATATCATTTAATGTAGTGATCAATGGACCTGAAGCAATGGCAGGGTCAATTTTTAATCGATAAAGAATGAGTGGAATGATAGTTCCAGCCAATGTTCCAATAATTAACGTTAAAAATAAGGAAAGACCTACGACAAGTCCAATGTAAATATTCCCCTGCCAGAAGTAAGCAATGAGTGAAATAAGAATACCACAAATAACTCCGATAATTGCACCGACGAAAAATTCCCGTAAAATAAGGTGGGAAATTGCCCTCCTATCTAAATCCTGTCCAGCTAATCCACGAACAACGACAGCAAGCGATTGCGTTCCTGTATTTCCTGTCATCCCAGAAATCATTGGCATAAAAAAGGCTAGTGCAACGACAAGGTCTAATGTCTTTTGGAAATGACTAATAATACTTCCGGAAAATAAGCCGATAAGAAGTAGTAAAATGAGCCAAGGTAATCTTCGCCAAGCTGCAACGCCTGCCTTTGTATCAAAATCAATTGCCTTACCTGATGCGGATAATTTCTCGATATCTTCATTTGCCTCACGAATAATAACGTCTAACATATCATCGAATGTAATAATTCCGAGTAATATATTGTTTTCATTCACAACAGGCAAAGCTAAGAAGTCATACCGTTCTAAAATTCGCGCGGCCTCTTCTTGGTCCGTATAGTCAGAAACAGATATAACCCGTTCAAACATTATATTTTTTATTTGATTATTAATATCCGCTAAAAGAAGATCACGATATGAGACGACACCAACAAGTTGACGACGTTCATTAATGACATAAAGATAGTTTATGGTTTCTGCATATTCGGCGAAGTTTTTTAATTTATCGACAGCATCCCGGACCGTATAATCATCACGAATCCATACAAAGCGGTTTGTCATAAGTCGTCCTGCTGTTTCTTCAGGATACTTCATAATATGCTGAACGATGGTCGACTCTTCATGTTTCATTTCAGCGAGAAGTGATTCTGTTTTTTCAGAAGGTAAATCATGAAGTAAAGATGCGAGGTCGTCGTTATCCATTAAGTTCAGGACTTCGCCTTTTTTATCGATTGTTAATTTATTTAAGATTTCAAATTGAAGATCTACATCTTCCACTTCTTGAATGACATCTGCTAATAAGTGGTTGTCCAGGTGGAATAAAAAACGTGTCTTCAGCTTATTTGGTAAGTCTTTATATAAATTAGCAATATCATACGGTTGTAATTCATCAATTAGTAAGGTAAGGTCATGGCGTTTGTTTTCTTTTAAGTATTTTACAACCGTAAGCAATAGTTGTTCTTCATTCATCATATTGTTCATGAAAAGATCCCTCCTCCAAACAGACTTTTTTAGGTCAATTGAGAAACCTTATTGTAAGTGGATATTTTTAGTTGAGTTTACGTCTAAGGTTGTTCAACTGACGTTTTCTAACTAGAAAGGCGGAATCAAAAGAGTCCAAATGCCAATACATCCAACATTATTATTTTCACACATATATACATGTAAGACAAGGTGGTTGAGTTACTTACCATCCTATTATATGTCGTTTTTTTCTATGTGAATAGAATAAAAAGGAAATATTTACCGACATTTGATAAAATAGTATTGTGCAGTATGCCGTATAAAAGAGATTCCCAACCAGTTATATATTCGTAATGTAAATGAAAAATAAATTTAATACAAGAATATTATATGCAAACTTACAATAAGGGTAAGTGAAAAATTTTATGGGAGATGAACGTGGTGGCCAGAAATGATGATTTCAAAGACTTAATATACATATTGGTAAACACACGGGATCATTATGTTATTTCAAATGGAATAACTTTTCAAGAGTTTACCAAATCATTACAAGAACCGTTAGCAAATTTACTTTTATTAAAACATCATTATGAAGAAACAGAATTTCATTTGCATACTCAGCTAGACTATATACTAAAAGAACAAGTCGATTCTTTTATGAAAAAAGGGGTCCATCGTTCTGGTGAGTTTTGCTGGGTAGATTTTGAAGACGCCTTTAGCTTGGATACGATTGAGGGTAAAGAACTAGCGGAATTATTATATTTAGGTCATATGAAAAAGCACCTATCACTCCCGTTTTTTCAAAAACTTAATAATCGTTTTGCTTATTTAACTGAAGATGATGGTTGGTATAATAAAATCTATTATCGATATTGGAATGACTTTTATGATTCCTTAGGTGGAATTTTAGCGGCAAAATTAGGAGATGTAAAATTAGATAGATCCTTTATTGGGTTTCGAAAAAAGAAAATCTACCCTCCAGTCGATCGTAATGTATTGCATCAATTGAACTCCGTATTGACGGAAGGGCTTGTTTTTTCATTTTATTATTTTAATCAATCACGTGGTCAAATTGAGATTCCTTTTTGGGTCGTTGGTGATTTTAGTGATATGGATGAAATGGTCGATAATTATTTAGAAACAGCTGAAAATGAAGCACATGGATATTTAATATTTGATCGAAAGGTAAAAGAATGGCAATTAATTTTCAACAAGTAAAAGGTCATTCACTCTCTCTAAGGAAAGTTTTTCCTATTTGTAACGGTAATAACTGATTATAAAGTGTGACTTTTTCCTAATGTTGAAAAATATTCGTCATTTGCTTACGTATTTTTAAAGACAAGGTACAGAAAACCTTGTTTTTTTAATATGATAAAAAGAATAAATGAGATAAAGAAAACTCGGGCGTCCGAGCCTTCAGGAAACCAAGAGACTAGAGTTTGCCGAAAAAGCTTATTTTCGGCTTTGATGTAATGCTCAAAGCTTTCTTGTGCGCTTATATATAGGAAAATATAAATTTTCCAATTTCTACTTTCCTATTAGCTAAAAAATACCTTTAAAGATCTATAATTAATGGTAAAATAAATTGGAATGTAAGCATAGATACATGTTAACGAATTCTAAAATATATTTTAATTTGTCATTTGGAGGCACAATCATGAAGAAAAAACTTTATTTGTTATATGGAGGAAAATCGGCAGAGCATGAGGTGTCCGTGAGAACGGCTTTTGCTGTTATAGGAGCACTCGACTTTGGAAAATATGAAGTTAGTCCAATTTATATAACGGAACAAGGACAATGGATAAAACGGGATGCTTTAGAACAACCTGTCAAACAATTATCTGATTTGAGATTAGAAATACAAAAATCTACTTCTACCACTCCCGCTTTATTTACGGGTGAATTAGGTAACGGGCAAGAAGAACCTGCAATTATTTTTCCACTTTTACATGGCCCTAATGGTGAGGACGGAACGGTGCAAGGATTATTGGAAGTACTAAATCTCCCATATGTAGGTAATGGAGTGTTAGCTTCAGCTGCGGGCATGGATAAAGTCATTATGAAAAACATATTTCGAGATGCCGGATTAAACCAAGTGGCTTATGTTTCCGTTCTTCGTCATGAATGGGAAGGGAACTCAGAAATAGCTTATGAACGGGTTGAAGCGACATTAAACTATCCATGCTTTGTTAAGCCTGCTAACTTAGGGTCAAGTGTAGGAATAAGTAAATGTAATAATCGTGAAGAATTAGTTCAAGCGTTTGTTGAGGCTTTTCAATTTGACCGAAAAATTATTGTTGAACAAGGTGTTGTCGCCCGAGAAATTGAAGTTGGAATTCTAGGAAATGATGACCCACAATGTTCTGTCGCAGGTGAAATTGTTCCAAAAACTGAGTTTTATGACTATACGGCGAAATATGAGGATGGGGATACAGCCCTTATTATCCCAGCAGAAATATCTGATGAAACATACGAAACGATTAAAACGATGGCAATTCAAGCTTTTAAGGCTCTTGATTGTTCAGGTCTTGTGCGTGCAGACTTTTTCTTAACTCAATCGGGTGAAGTATTAATTAATGAAGTAAACACGATGCCAGGTTTTACCCCGGTCAGCATGTTCCCACTTCTATGGAAACATACAGGGATTGATTATCCACAATTAATTGATCGTCTCATCCAACTTGGTCTTGAGCGTTATCAAGAAAAACAACAAATTCGTTACACACTTGATTAAATGGCTCTGTTTCTTCCACTGGACTTTCCTCCTCATACGAAAAGCAATCGTAAGGAGGGAAGTTTGTTTAGGCTAATAGGAAAGTAAAAATCTTCCAATTTCTACTTTCCTATACGCATAAGCTTTTCGCAAAGCATCCTCGCAGCCGAAGAAACCCAAGGATCTTGTTCCGCCAAGGCTCGGACACGAAAGTATTTTCCTGAAAATGAAGAATTGGAGGTGTTTATATGATTCAAAAGAAAATAATTGAGTTAGCCAATATGATTCATGTACATAATGATTTATCGGCTTATGCAGAACAAAACATAAAGGGAGTTTCCATTAACTCGCTAAGCATCGAAAAAGGCAATTTATTCGTGCCATTAAAAGGTGGAAAACGAGACGGTCATGAATTTGTTGAACAAGCAATTAAACAAGGGGCCAGTGCCTCTTTATGGCAAAAAGATGTCCCGACCCCACCTACTGACCTGCCCATCCTTATTGTGGACGATACACTGGAAGCTTTGCAACAACTCGCTAAAAGTTATCGTGATGAATTATCGTTAAAAGTTGTCGGTATAACGGGTAGTAATGGTAAAACAACAACAAAGGACATGTTAGCAGAAGTACTTTCTAGTAAATATAAAGTACAAAAAACTTCTGGCAACTTTAATAACCATATTGGTCTTCCTTTAACAATCCTAGATTTAAAAAAAGAAACAGAAATAGCGGTATTAGAAATGGGTATGAGTGACTTCGGTGAAATCGACTTGTTAACAAAAATTGCGCGACCAGATGCAGCAATTATTACAAACATAGGAGATGCGCATCTACAAGAATTAGGTTCACGTGAAGGAATTGCGAAGGCAAAATTGGAAATTGTAAATGGGTTAAAAGAAGGCGGGCTATTCGTCTATCCTGGGGATGAGCTACTTATAAAAGAACGACTTGAGGGA
The DNA here is from genome assembly GCF_001244735.1 of Bacillus andreraoultii. Lineage (GTDB taxonomy): Bacteria > Bacillota > Bacilli > Bacillales > Caldibacillaceae > Caldifermentibacillus > Caldifermentibacillus andreraoultii. The sequence goes on along the minus strand of NZ_LN868936.1, from coordinate 21,276 downwards.
ACGGCACAACCGTGGAACATTCGTACATTTGGTAAGCAGGAAACGAATGATTTATACCCGAGAACACTTGAGGCAAATGCAGAAGGGTCAACATTTACAATTAACCAATCAGACCTTACGTTTACTTTGCCAATTTTAGGTGAGTACAATGTGATGAACGCGTTAGCCGTAATGCTTGTTGCCAAAGAGTGGGGAATTTCTTTTTCTATGATGAATGAAGCATTTTCAAAAATTAAACTATCACATATGAGATTAGAAAAGACATTTGGAATCAATGGTTCCCATATTTTAAATGATGCTTATAATGCGAGCCCAACATCAATGAAAGCGGTCGTTGATTTAGTAGCGAATTTACCAGGGTATAAGAAAAAGATTGTTGTACTTGGTGATATGTTGGAATTAGGTCCGAATGAGGATCAATTCCATAAAGAAGTTGGCATGCATATTAATCCAGAAAAAATTCATTATGTTTATACGTATGGGGAGTTAGCAAAATCAATCGCAGAAGGTGCTAGAAGTAAGTTTACCGAATCTAATGTCTTCTCATTTACTGAAAAAAAAGCGTTAATTGAACATTTAAAACAACAACTTGATCACGATACAATTGTATTAGTGAAAGGTTCAAGAGGTATGCGATTAGAAGAAGTTGTGGAAAAAATTAAGCAGTAGTTCGTTATCCTTTGATAAAGAAGGTTGCATTATTTTAACTAAAAATAAGCATGAATTGTTATCTCGCCTTTAGGGGAATGTATTAATGACTCCTTAGCAAAATGTTTTATATCAAATGTTTTGGGAGGAGAGTTCTCCAAAAAGGGTGGTAACATTTGAATGGGATCTTATGCATTCACGGCTTTACTGGGTCACCGAAAGAGGTAGAACCGCTCGTATCATTTTTAAAGGACGAGACCGATTGGGTTGTCCATGCACCTATTTTACCTGGACATGGCGAGAAGTTAAGTTTAAGAAATGTACAGTACATGGATTGGATTCGTCACGCTGAAGAAGAATTACAGAAAATGATGGAACAATGTGATAAAATATATGTATGTGGTTTTTCAATGGGCGGCTTAATTGGTAGTTTGTTGGCAACTCGTTATCCTGTAAAGAAGATGATTTTACTAAGTGCTGCCGCTTACTATACCAATCCAAAACATCTTTATTATGAGATTAGGCAAATGATTACAGATGGGTTGAGAAATTCATTCCGAGACAATGAAATTTTTCAAAAATATAAAAGAAAACTATCTTCCACACCCATCCGTGCCTATTGGGAATTTAGAAAGTTAGTTCAAAATGTCCGGCCTGTCCTTTCGAATATTGATATTCCTATTTTGATTGTACAAGGAAAACAAGATCCGATTGTTCCGGTAAAAAGCGCACATTATTTATATGGGAAAATTAAAACTCAAGAAAAACAATTAATGCTTATCGAAAATGCAAACCATCATATTTGTTATAGTGAAGAACAAAATAAAATTTTTAATGAAATATTACATTTTTTAGAAGCACCACAAATTAATAAAAAAATTGCATTGACGAATAATTAATGGTAATATTAATGGAACTTAATGGAGAAGATTGTTAATAAATAAGGCTGTTTCACAAGTGAACGCTAAATATAGTAAATCAGTTATATTCACAAATGTGTATGTTAAAGTGAGCGTACACTTATGGAGCATTTCCTTTTTCTGAATAGAAGGAGTATGAAAGCATTGGGAAAATTTGAAGAATTAAAAATTAGTTCGACTACATTGAAGTCATTAAGAAGAATTGGATTTGAGGAAACAACAGCAATTCAAGAACAAACGATACCTTTAAGCATGGAAGGAAAGGACATTATCGGACAAGCACAAACCGGAACTGGTAAAACGGCTGCATTCGGTATTCCTTTAGTGGAAAAGGTCAATCCAAAGAACAAGCATATTCAAAGTTTAGTCATTGCACCGACGCGTGAATTAGCGATTCAAGTCTCTGAAGAGTTGTATAAAATTGGCTATGAAAAACATGTTCAAGTATTAGCTGTTTTTGGTGGTCAAGATATATCGAGACAAATTCGTGCGTTGAAGAAAAATCCAGCAATTATCGTTGGTACACCAGGTAGACTGTTAGACCATATTAATCGCCGTACCATTAAATTACAAGATATTCATACCGTCGTCCTTGACGAAGCGGATGAAATGTTAAATATGGGATTCATTGAAGATATTGAAAAAATATTAGAAAGTATACCAGAAGAAAGACAAACATTACTTTTCTCAGCTACAATGCCTGATCGAATCCGTCAAATTGCAACCAGATTTATGAAAAACCCAGAAATAGTCCGTGTAAAAGCGAAAGAAATGACGGTTCCACAAATTGATCAATTTTTTGTTAAAGTTGATGAAAGAGATAAGTTTGATGCCTTAACTCGTTTACTTGATTATCAATCACCAGATTTAGCGATTGTGTTTGGTCGGACAAAACGTCGCGTTGATGAAGTTGCAGAAGCACTTTCGATTCGTGGATACACAGCGGAAGGAATTCATGGAGATTTGTCTCAAGCAAAACGGTTACAAGTTTTACGGAAATTTAAAGAAGGTTCTGTTGATGTGTTAGTGGCAACAGATGTAGCAGCACGTGGCTTAGACATTTCCGGTGTTACACATGTATATAACTTTGATATTCCTCAAGACCCGGAAAGCTACGTACACCGCATCGGACGTACAGGACGCGCAGGAAAAGCAGGTATGGCTATTACATTTGTTTCACCGCGGGAAATGAGTTACTTACGCACGGTTGAAGAAACAACGAAAAAACGGATGAAACGGATGCAAGTTCCTTCGATTGCTGAAGCGATAGAAGGTCAACAACGTTTAGTAGTGGATAAACTTAATACGACAATTGATGGGAATGATTTATCACTTTATCGGAAAGCTGCAGAAGAATTATTAGCAGACCAAGACCCAGTGACAGTTGTTTCTGCTGCGTTGAAATTGTTAACGAAAGAACCAGATACAACACCAGTAAAAATATCGTATGAAGCGCCACTACCAGGGAAACGTGACAAAAATAATAATTCGAAAAAATCTACTCGTTCAAATAGTAGAGATTTTCAACGGAGACATGGTCAACGTTCCAATAATAAGTATGGCCGTAGCCCAAAAAAAGCAAAATAATTAGGAACATCGATTGTTCTATTTGAAATAATAGCGTCAGACTTAGTCTCTAGACGCTATTTTATTATGTAAAAAATTTGAGATTTTTTTAATGGCTTTGATTCACGCACAAAAATATACAAAGAGGAGCCAAAATTAAGAACTGTTGTTGTGATTAGGAAAATTACTTATTAGACTGTAGATAACTTGTGATTTGTGCACAAAAAGGAACAAGCAGTTTTATGTATCGGAAATAATAGAGAACTTTTTTCGATGTTATTCGTATATATTAAGAAACTATTTTTAGGAGGAGAAAAACATGATCGGGGAACCAGCAAAGCGAATTTCAGAACGAGCCTTAACGGTTTGGAAAATTCGCGGTGTAATAACATCCATTATTTCATTACTTATTACTATTTTCATTATTGTACTTATTCATCTATTCGATTGGCCAAAATGGATTTCAATCGTGCTATCTTTACTATGGATAGTAGAAAGTTATTTCGTCATATTCTTTAACCCAAAACTACGTTGGAAAATTTGGCGTTATGAAGTACGTGAACAAGAGATTGAAATACAACATGGGTTATGGGTTATCACAAAGACGTTGATACCAATGATTCGAGTGCAACATGTTGACCATACGCAAGGCCCTTTATTAAAAAAATATCACCTTGCAACAGTACAAATCTCTACAGCCGCTACCGTTCATGAAATTCCGGCTCTGGATGAGATAGAAGCAGAGGAATTAAGAAAAGTAATATCAAAATTAGCAAGGGTGGCAGATGAAGATGTTTGAGAAAAAGAAACTTCACCCGATTTCAGCGATATTATTTACGATTGACTTTATAAAGGGCGCGTTTTTCCCAATTATTTTAGCTTTCATCATTGGTGGGAGTGGAGAAGAAGCATCAACCTTTGATCAAATTCTCCGCTTTGGTATACCTGCACTTATTATATTTTTCTCACTAATTCAAGGCTTTATTTCTTGGTTTCGTTTTACATATTGGGTTGAGGATGATGAATTGAGAATCGAGCATGGATTATTTGTTCGCAAAAAAAGATACATTCCCTTTGAACGCATTCAAAGTATTTCTGTAACAGAAGGTTTAATTCAACGTTTATTTCGACTTGTAAAAGTTAGTGTTGAAACGGCAGGAGGATTACAAGAGCCGGAAGCACAGTTAACTGCGATAACGAAGAATGATGCAGAAACTTTACAAAGTCTTATTAAATCAGCGAAAGTAAAGCAAAAAGCCATGTATAATGAACAAAGTTTTGGTAAGGATGAGGAAGTTGAGGAAATCGAGTATGAGATTGAGGAGCAGTCACATATTGTTTATAAATCGAGCTTAAAAAGCATTTTTATCTTAGCTTTAACAAGTGGCGGGGCAATTGGTGTGATTACTGCAGCACTTGCATTTATTTCACAATTCGACGAACTTATTTCATATGATAAAATTTATTCAGAGGCTCGAGTGTTTATCGCTAGTAGTATCCTTTTATTTGCGATTGCATTTTTAGTTATTATTGTTATTGCTTACGTAATCGCTATTATTCGGACAATGTTCAAGTATTATGATTATACGGTTGAGAAAACGGATAAAAACTTAATTGTTACATATGGACTTTTAGAGCGGAGAACAATGACCATACCGATTAAGCGAATTCAAGGAATCGAAATCATTGAAAATCCGTTACGTTCCTTTTTCGGTTATGCGACAATTCAAGTAATTAATGAGGGTGGAGAAGATTTAGAGGAACGAGGGAAAGTTATTATTTGTCCCCTCATTAAAAAGGATGAAATTGTTCATATTATTCGTGATTGTCTACCCGAGTATCGACTGGGGGTTAAATTTTCTAGTTTACCTAATCGGGCGAAACGACGGTATATACTTAGGCCGTTATACTATATTGCGTTACCAATTGCAGTAGGCGTATATTTTTTGAGATCTTATGGATACCTTTTACTTATTTTGATTCCGATATTTATGTTAATCGGTTTTATCAGTTTTAAACGTACAGGTTGGAACTTAAGTGGGCCTCAATTAGTTTTTCGAACAAAATGGATTCAGACAAGAACATTTTTTGTCCTTAAAAATCGAATTCAAACATTAGAAGTATCAAAAAATTGGTTCCAACGGAGAAAAAATTTAGGAACAATCTATTCCCATGTAATGAGTGATTCCGGTCGAATTGTTGATTTAGATGAATCTCAATTGAAGGAAATATACGAGTGGTATTCTTATTCGGATTAGAATCATGTACGGAAACGTAAACGACCCCAGTTATTGGAAACTGGGCTCGTTTATTTTCTGGGGCTAGTCATACTGTTGGAGTATTGCATTTTACTGTCGAAGTTCTGCGTTTTACTGCCTAAGATCCACGCTTCACTGTCGAAGTACCGCATTCTAGTACCGAATTTTCATCATAAATCTCTATACTCTTTTTCGAATGATAAGATACCCGCATAAAGCTCCCCAAATAAATCCACCGATATGAGAAAATATATTGACTTGTGTATTAGTAAAGGTAAATAAAAGGGCTAGAATAATGATTACGACAAGGCTAGTTGATAATTGACGATGAACTTTTTTAAAATATGTTAAGGTTGCAAACACACCCAAGATGCCAAAAATCGCTCCACTTGCCCCGGCATGAATATAGGTCATCGATGCAAAAATATATGTAATGACATTTGCGAAAATACCCGAACTTAAATAAACGAATACAAATGTAGACCGCTTTACACGTTCCTCAAGTAAAGAACCGACAATGAGTAACGAAAGACTGTTGAAAAGTAAATGATTGAAATGACTATGAAGAAAAATCGGTGTAACAAGTCGCCACCATTCTCCGTTCGCAATTAAAATATTCACACCTACCATTCGTTCAAAAATCCACCGATTCGGAAATATGGGCAATGAAATGAGTAAGAAGAAGAGAATATTTATCCCTACTAATATGGAAACAATTGGGTGTGTAGTGAAAAAACTATTAAATCCTCTATATCTATACATAGATTTCACCTTCCAATTTGCATTTTCACGGATACTTGTACAATATGTATATGAAAGTATAAGGAAAATAGAAGGTGTTTCATATGATCAAAGGAATTGGAATGGATATTGTTGAAATTGAACGAATGAATGATTTACTTTTACGAAATGAACGAATTAAAGAGCGGGTTTTAACAGAAAGTGAAAAGAAAGTGTTGGAAACCCTTCCTTTTAAGCGAAAAGTAGAATTTATAGCAGGTCGGTTTGCTGCAAAAGAAGCATTTTCAAAAGCGTATGGCACAGGAATTGGAAAAGATTTATCATTTCAAGATATTGAAGTGACAACAGATGAAAGAGGAAAGCCGTATATTGTTAAACCATTTCGTGAAGGAGTCCATTTATCAATTACCCACAGTAAACATTACGCATTGGCTCAAGTAATTATTGAATCTGTAGAAAAATAATAGTAAAGAAATCCATCCATTTGCCCTAGAGTTTCTTTTTGATTCCTTCTTTTAAACCTGGGGGCATTTGTTAAAAGAAAATCCAAATAGGAAAATCACTTTTATCATATTTCAAAACCATGTCTCATATATTCATATTGCAAGTACAAGGAGACAAGTCTTCTCCATACGATTGATATAAAGGGGTTGGAAATATGAGAAAGAAGTGGTTATATCTTTTGGCAGGGCTTTTAATCGTAACATTCCTCGCTGGTTGCGGTTCAAAATCAAAAGAAGAGGTAATTAAAGAGCTGGATAGTAAAGTAGAAACGATGAAAGGCTATAAGATGGATGCAAAAATGACGTTAACAATGGGAGCAGATGCACAAGAATACAAAATTCAAGTCTGGCATAATAAACCAGAAATGTATCGTGTTCATATGAAAAATGCTGAACGTGATCAAAGCCAAATGATTTTACGAAATAAGGAAGGGGTATTTGTACTCACACCTGCCCTTAATAAAAGCTATAAATTTCAAAGTGAATGGCCAAAAAATAGCAGTCAACCATATTTATATGAATCCCTTGTCCAAGACCTATTAGAAGACAAAGGTGTGAAATTAACGGAAACAGATAAGCATTATGTATTTGAGGCAAAAACGCGTTACCAATATAATAAAATGCTTCCATTACAAGAAATAACATTTAAGAAAAAAGACTTATCCCCAGTTTCTGTTAAAGTGATGGATACAGACCGAAATGTAAAACTTGCGGTAAAGTTTTCTAAAGCAGAGTTCAATTCAAAATTTGATGAAGGCTCTTTTGATTTAAAAAGAAACATGACGAGTGCACAAATGGAAGTTCCTGTAAGTACAGTAGAACAAGCGAAAAATGAAGATTTTGTTGTAAAAGTACCAAGTGCAGAATTAAATGGAGCAACCCTTGTTGATGAACAAGAGATACTAACTCCAAACGGCAAACGTGTTGTGCTAACGTATGATGGTGATAAGTCGTTTACTTTAATGCAAGAGCAAGTGGAAGTATTAGAAACAGCTTCCATGTCTTCTACGACAGTAAATGGTGAACCCGTTGACTTAGGATTTACAATTGGTGCCTTAACGGATAATTCTTTAACATGGACAGATGGAAATGTCGAATATATGATTGCTTCGAATAACTTATCGAAAGAAGAAATGGTTATGTTGGCAAAATCCGTACAAAGTGTATCTGTAGAAAAGTAATAACGAATTAGACCTATCCGCGGTAGTTGTTCCCCTTTAATTAGCGAGGGAATAGACCGATCTGGATAGGTCTTTTTACAGAAAGACAATTATAACTAAGATTGCGCTTGCTAACGTTTGAAAACACAAGCATTCTGTTTTAGTTCTAGAAATAGTCGTAAGCGAATATGCTATGATGGGAACCGAAAAAGTAAAAAAGTAAGGAGAAATTCCAAATATTTTTTTAAATAAAAGAAATAATAGAAAGGACTACGAAGTCTTTACAAATTTAAAGATGAACGAATTTGTGAAAAAGTTATTCAATGCGGTCTTCATTTTTTCCATAGGCTGTGTCTTAAGATGCTAATCCACCTTAGTAGACAACAACAAAGCTTATAAAACAGCCTTTCATAAACGTGTCGTATTGCATAAAAAGAAGTTCTTTTGGCTGATAATAGTGAGGGAAAGAAGAAAATTACTTTTCATTAAGGTAAATAAATGATACTATGTAACATGAAGCATAGTCGAGTAGTTGGAGGTGTCTTTTGTGTCTGAATCCAGCGCAACACAAGAAATTTTAGTAAACTTACCGCAAAGCTTATTGCTAGAAATGGACGGGTTTATAAAACAAGAAAATGTAGATCGTGATGAGCTGATTTATCAAGCAACAAAAATGTTTTTACGCGAGAGAAAAAAAAGACACATTCGCGAATCCATGAGACGGGGATATATGGAAATGGCCAAAATTAATTTGACCATTGCATCTGAAAGCTTTCAAGCTGAATATGAGGCAGAACATACAGTAGAGAGATTAGTAAGCGGAGGATAAGCCTTTGATTGTCAAACGAGGCGACGTTTTCTTTGCCGACCTTTCCCCTGTCGTTGGTTCAGAACAAGGAGGCGTCCGTCCTGTTCTCATATTGCAAAATGACATTGGGAATCGGTTCAGTCCAACTGTAATCATTGCAGCAATTACAGCACAAATTCAAAAAGCAAAACTACCTACGCATGTAGAAATTGATGCGAAAAAGTATGGTTTTGAACGAGATTCAGTTATATTACTTGAACAAATCCGAACGATTGATAAGCAGCGACTTACTGATAAAATTACTCATCTAGATGAAGGAATGATGGAAAAAGTAGATGAAGCGCTCCAAATCAGTCTCGGATTGATTGAATTTTGATAGTTGACTACTACGCTCTTTTAAGCAATTAAGAGCGTTTTTTCATACATATTTATGGAATGACGGTGAGTTTACTGAGTGGGGAAAGGACATCATTTATTGTATGTGCTGCCAAAAGTAGGTCTTTTTAGGCTTATTTTTTTTTGCCAAAAAATCCATCTTGGTAAATAGGAAAGTTACAATTTTTCAATTCCTACTTCCCTATACGCATAAACGCTCTAAGGAAGTTTTCATCAGTATTACATCCAAACCAAAAAATCTTTTTAGGCGAACGCTGGCCCTCGTTTCTCCTGGTGGCTTTAGCGTCCCTCAGTTTTCTTTATTTAGACTAGTTTAAATTGCTTTCAACTATTTTTTCAATCATAATAAAATAGTGTTTATTTTTAGTTCTGTATTGGAGTGAGACTTTTGGAACAAACAATTGATAAACAATCTGTATTAATGAAACAAGTAGCGAAAGAATTGTCAATTAAAAATTCACAAGTGAAAAGTGTGATTGATTTAACGAATGAAGGGAACACGATTCCATTTATTGCGCGATATCGAAAAGAAAGTACAGGTGCTTTAGATGAAGTAGTCATTCGAGACATCCTTGAACGGTGGAACTATTTACAAAATCTCGAAGAACGTAAAGTTGAAGTCATTCGTATCATCGATGAACAAGGAAAACTAACGGAAGAACTTGCGAAAAAAATTGAAAGCGCAACGAAATTACAAGAAGTAGAAGACTTGTATCGACCGTATAAACAAAAGCGTCGGACAAAAGCAAGTATTGCAAAAGAAAGAGGATTAGAACCACTTGCAAATTGGATCATGTCCTTTCCGAATACCGGTGACTTAAGGGAAGAAGCAAAAGCGTATATTAATGAAGAGTTGGAAGTACATACGATAGAGGATGCAATTAATGGGGCAAAAGATATTATTGCTGAATTAATTTCGGATGATGCGGAAGTTCGTAAATGGATTCGGTTTGAAACAATGAAGCACGGATTAATTGAATCAACGGTAAAAGATGAAGAATCTGATGAAAAACGTGTCTTTGAAATGTACTATGCGTATGAAGAGCCAACAAGCAAAATTGTTCCTCATCGCATTTTAGCGTTAAATCGTGGTGAAAAAGAAGGTGTTTTAAGAGTAGCGATAAAACCAAATTATGAAAAAATCATTGACTATTTAAAAGCTACATTTATTAAGAATGAGGCATCGCCTGTTGCAGGTGAGGTGGTTGCTGCAATAGAAGATGGGTATAAACGATTAATTCAGCCGTCAATTGAACGAGAAATTCGTAATGAACTAACAGATAAGGCAGAAGAACAGGCCATTCATATATTTTCAGAGAACTTAAGAAAATTGTTATTACAACCTCCATTAAAAGGGAAAATTGTCCTTGGGGTCGATCCTGCATATCGGACGGGCTGTAAATTAGCAGTAGTGGATGAAACAGGTAAAGTACTCGACATCGGAGTGATTTATCCACATCCACCTGTATCGAAAAGAAATGATGCGGAAGAAAAAGTACTTAACATTCTTCGTGAGTTTCAGGTGGAAATGATTGCAATTGGAAATGGTACAGCTTCACGGGAAACAGAGGAATTTATTGCAGACGTATTAAAGAAATCGGGTAGTGAAGCTTATTATATGATTGTTAATGAAGCAGGCGCAAGTGTTTACTCAGCTTCAGACTTGGCGCGCGAAGAATTTCCAGATTTACATGTGGAAGAAAGAAGTGCGGTCTCGATTGCAAGAAGATTACAAGATCCACTGGCAGAATTAGTGAAAATTGACCCGAAATCAGTTGGAGTAGGTCAATATCAGCACGATGTTTCACAGAAGAAGTTACAAGAGTCATTAACATTTGTTGTTGAAACAACCGTTAACCAAGTTGGTGTAAACGTAAATACTGCCTCTTCCTCACTTTTACAATATGTATCTGGTCTTTCAAAAGCCGTTGCCAATAATATTAAAAAGTATCGGGAAGAAAATGGGAAGTTTACAACGAGAAAAGAATTGAAAAAGATACCACGTCTTGGGGAGAAAACGTATGAACAATGCATCGGGTTTTTACGGATTGTTGATGGCACGGAACCGCTAGACAGGACAAGTATCCATCCAGAAAATTATCCAGTTGTAACACGTTTGTTAGAAAAAATAGGATTCACAACTGCCGATATAGGTACAGAGGCGCTCGTTCAGTCGTTAAATAATGTAAATGTCGTTAGTCTTGCACAAGAATTAAATGTTGGAGAATTAACGTTACGAGACATTTTAGATGCATTAAAACGACCAGAGCGGGACCCGCGTGATGATCTTCCAAAACCATTACTGCGGAAAGATGTTTTGAAAATGGAAGACTTACAAAAGGGAATGGAGCTTCAAGGTACAGTAAGGAATGTGGTTGATTTCGGTGCGTTTGTTGATATCGGTGTTAAACAAGATGGGCTTGTTCATATTTCTAAAATGAGTAATCAATATGTAAAACACCCGTTAGATATTGTATCCGTAGGCGATATTGTAACAGTATGGGTAAGTGATGTTGATGTAAAAAAAGGCAGAATTTCCTTGTCCATGTTAAAAGAAAATTAAGGTTGAAACAAAACGATTGGTTGTCCATTCGTTTGAAATAAGAGCATGGGCTGTCCGAAAAGTGGATTTCCTAAAAAATGCGATAATCAAGAATGTTGATATTTCTAGTTTTTGAAACATGAAAAGGGGCATCCGAAAATCAAAATACGACTTTTTGGATAGCCCCTTTGTGGACGACTAGCTGAGGATTAGTGCATAATTTTTGGGGCTGCACACTTGGTTTGCTTTTTGGCTAATAGGAAAGTATAAATTTTCCAATTTCTATCTTCCTATACTTCGCCCTTGTTACACCTAACTTAAACCATCGGCGTGTTTATTAGGGGAAATGGCAACGATTGACCAACTTATTTCGGAATAAATCTTGTTTGCTTATTCGTTTTTCATAGAACTTTTGACATACCCGTTTAATTTCCCTAAGAAAGGATTCTGTAGCATGACATTAAAGCCGAAAAATTCTCTTTTTAGTGGACTACGGCTCTCTTCCCGTCTAAAGATTCAAGCGTCCCTCAGTTTTTTTAAGTAAATGTCAGGACTCAATTTGTCTTTGAGAAGTCCCTAGGAGCAATTCTTTTTCTTGTAAAAATACCAACACTGATTTAACAACCTAATTTGATAACGATTTTTTTCAAAAAAAGCTTTTTGAATTTGATTTTTTAACCAATTTGGCATAGTCCTACCCTCCCTAATTTCAAAAAGAGGTATTCTTCACGAAAGTCGATATACAAATGATTATTTACGTATGTATAATTAATGTATGATAAGATAGGTTGTCAGTTAACTAACTTCTTTTATCGATAGGATAAAGAGGTATAAAGGAAGTACGTTTTAATTTTTAATCATACTATCGCTAGTTTAGAGGTAATAAAATGGATGATATTCAGTTACAAAAATTAGTTGAAGAAATTTCTATGCAAAGCTTTGGGATACCGTTTAAACATCAAGCGACATTTAATAAAAGATTACGCACAACAGGAGGACGATACTTACTTCAATCAGGAAACATTGAAATAAACAAGAAATATTTCGATGTACACGGTGAGAAGGAGTTAATCGGAATTATTAAACATGAGCTGTGCCACTATCATTTACACCAAAATAAAAAAGGGTATCAACATAAAGACCAAGACTTTAAAAATTTAGCCAAATCCGTTGGTGCACCAAGATATTGCACCCCACTACCGGAATCAGAGGTAAGAAAACAGCCAACTATGTATCATTGTTATCGTTGTTCCAAATGTCGCTTCTTATATAAAAGAAAGAAGAGAGTTAATACGAATCGATACGTATGTGGGAAATGTGGTGGGCGACTAATAAAGGTAGATGTGGTGGAGAATTCGTTTTAGCTTGTGCAGAATAAAACATTGCTAATTGTTTATACTATAGCATTAGTGATGGCTTAAAGGAAACACTTTTCAGTAGAAAGTATATCCGAAAAAGTCATATGGAATAGAAGTGTAGCTAGATTACACGATGAGTATACTTCTACAATTCCTGCTGTTAAGAACAAAGGCAGTTAACGTTTAGCTAGTATTCGCAAACGAGTATTCTACTTGGTTTT
>NZ_LN868936.1:0-1095 GCF_001244735.1 Bacillus andreraoultii | reverse complement strand
TTCGTGACTATCGCTAGTCATTGATAGTTAAACCTTTTTAATAATAAGAGATAAATTAGAAACTGCCGAAGTAATTCGAAGTTTATAATTTTATCAAAAAACGAATTAGAAGCAAGGAGTACAAGGAAGCAAGCTTTCAAGTAGCGGAGTGTACGTTTAACAGGTACATGAGCAACGAAGAAAGTGAAGCTGACGAAGTAATCCGCCGCTTATCATTCGTCGAAGAGATAAATTAGAAACGAGAAGTACAAGGAAGCGAGTTTTCGAGCAACGGAGTGTACGTTTAACGGGTACATGAGTAGCGCAGAAAATGAAGCTGACACAGTAATTCGAAGTTTATAATTTTATCGAAGGTTAAGTTAGAAAGGGCGCACGGTGGATGCCTTGGCACTAGGAGCCGATGAAGGACGGGACTAACACCGATATGCTTCGGGGAGCTGTAAGTAAGCTTTGATCCGGAGATTTCCGAATGGGGAAACCCACTGTCTGTAATGGGACAGTATCCTTATCTGAATTCATAGGATAAGGATGGCACACCCAGGGAACTGAAACATCTAAGTACCTGGAGGAAGAGAAAGAAAATGATCGATTCCCTAAGTAGCGGCGAGCGAAACGGGAAGAGCCCAAACCAAGAGGCTTGCCTCTTGGGGTTGTAGGACACTCTATACGGAGTTACAAAAGGACGAAGTAGATGAAGTAACCTGGAAAGGTTCGTCAGAGAAGGTAAAAACCCTGTAATCAAAACTTTNGGGTGAAGTCGTAACAAGGTAGCCGTATCGGAAGGTGCGGCTGGATCACCTCCTTTCTAAGGATATATTAAGGAACACACTTATGTGTGAAAAGCGTCTTTGTCTTGTCAGTTTTGAGGGTTCAATACACTCAATTTTTATTTTGTTCTTTGAAAACTAGATAACATTTGTAAGGCAAATATATACCAAATAAAATAACTTCGTGACTATCGCTAGTCGTTGATAGTTAAACCTTTTTAATAATAAGAGATAAATTAGAAACGAGAAGTACAAGGAAGCGAGTTTTCGAGCAACGGAGTGTACGTTTAACGGGTACATGAGTAGCGCAGAAAATGAAGCTGACACA
>NZ_LN868935.1:628515-630405 GCF_001244735.1 Bacillus andreraoultii | reverse complement strand
TGAAAATTTCTCTTGCATTTTCTAAAACAACCTATTATAATACATATTGTTGTTTTAAATAGTCCGGTGATCATGGCGAGAAGGTCACACCCGTTCCCATCTCGAACACGGAAGTTAAGCTTCTCAGTGCCGATGGTAGTGAAGGCCTTGCCTTTGTGAGAGTAGGACGTTGCCGGGCTATATAATAATATCATCGCGGGGTGGAGCACGAACGAATAAGCTTCGTAGCGAAACTACAGCGCACCGATTGAACTGCTACTTGTTTTAGCTTACTGAAATCGGGGCGGAATAATCGGGACAGTCCTGTATAAAATTGTGAGCATGAGTTTTATCAATATAATAATATTATCGCGGGGTGGAGCAGTCTGGTAGCTCGTCGGGCTCATAACCCGAAGGTCGTAGGTTCAAATCCTATCCCCGCAATCTGGTCCGGTAGTTCAGCTGGTTAGAATGCCTGCCTGTCACGCAGGAGGTCGCGGGTTCGAGTCCCGTCCGGACCGCCATTTCATATAATTTGTTTCTAAGATAAACCTAGGTAAACCTTGTTTTCTTTTGTTTTGTGTGAGTTTTGTAAATTTAGCTCTATAATAAATGGTGGACTTTATAAAAAGTTTGAAAAATAGAAATACACGACTCCTAACTTCCTTATCTATAAATTCAAACAGGTATGAACGGGAATATTATTATTTCAAAAAGTTAGGAGTTCTTTCATTAGGATTAAGGATTCATACCTAGAATAAAAGGGTACCAAGTGCAATGTATAGTATCCTAACCTATTTGGTAATCTTTTATTCATACTTCTGCCTCTACGTTAGCTCTAGCTGCTCATCAAACTGGACTTTCAATTAAATTGGGATTCCATATCCTGCTTGTTGGCTGTTTCATTAAATTTTTACTGAATTGAGCATCTATAGCCTTTCAAAATGTCTTTTTTATGAGATTTCAATCTAAATTTTACATGTGTCATCTCCCCCCTTTAAGATGTCTGTTTTTCTACATTTTAACCTAAATGGACGTTTACAACCTTTCAAGATCACCGTTTCATCAATTTCATCACCAAATTGGTCAGCGATAACCAAACAATCAAGATTCCCAATTTCATCACTCAAAATTGAATGAATTACTTAAAATCGAACGAAAACAAATGAAGAAATACTTCCTTATAGCTATTATTCTCTAACAATTACTTTAAAGCCGCGGACAATACAAAAAGTAATTGTCCTCTCATGATGTATAAGCAAAAAGACTTTGTTTCCCTCGGTGTCAAAGATTATTCATACTTACTAAGATAATCCTTAGATTGGACACCGCTATATGAAAACAAAGTCCTGTCACTTGGTTATTCTCTATTAAATGAGGTTAAATCTAATCCTGGATTGGCGTTAAGTCCGAGATTGGCGCGGATACCATTTTCATAAAAAATTGTTCCACATGCTGCAATCATTGCTGCGTTATCTGTGCATAACTTTAATGGGGGGATAATTAAATCAATCCCTTTTAGTTCTGAAACTTTTTCCTTCAACCCTTCACGTAATCCTTTATTTGCAGCAACCCCACCTGCTAAGATTACTTGTTTAACATTATACTCTTTGGCAGCTCGACTTGTCTTTTCTACTAACACTTCTACAACACTTGCTTGAAAGCTTGCAGCTAAATCTTCAGGTTTAATGGTTTCACCACGTTGTTCAGCATTATGAACCGTATTAATCACCGCTGATTTTAATCCACTAAAGCTAAAATCGTATGAACCTTCTTCTAACCATGCTCGTGGTAAATCAATCGTGGCTTGTCCTTCATGAGCTAGTCGGTCAATATGAGGACCACCAGGGTAAGGAAGGTTTAAAACTCTTGCTACTTTATCATAAGCTTCTCCTGCGGCATCATCTCTTG
>NZ_LN868935.1:615351-628122 GCF_001244735.1 Bacillus andreraoultii | reverse complement strand
CGTCGGGCTCATAACCCGAAGGTCGTAGGTTCAAATCCTATCCCCGCAATCTGGTCCGGTAGTTCAGCTGGTTAGAATGCCTGCCTGTCACGCAGGAGGTCGCGGGTTCGAGTCCCGTCCGGACCGCCATTTCATATAATTTGTTTCTAAGATAAACCTAGGTAAACCTTGTTTTCTTTTGTTTTGTGTGAGTTTTGTAAATTTAGCTCTATAATAAATGGTGGACTTTATAAAAAGTTTGAAAAATAGAAATACACGACTCCTAACTTCCTTATCTATAAATTCAAACAGGTATGAACGGGAATATTATTATTTCAAAAAGTTAGGAGTTCTTTCATTAGGATTAAGGATTCATACCTAGAATAAAAGGGTACCAAGTGCAATGTATAGTATCCTAACCTATTTGGTAATCTTTTATTCATACTTCTGCCTCTACGTTAGCTCTAGCTGCTCATCAAACTGGACTTTCAATTAAATTGGGATTCCATATCCTGCTTGTTGGCTGTTTCATTAAATTTTTACTGAATTGAGCATCTATAGCCTTTCAAAATGTCTTTTTTATGAGATTTCAATCTAAATTTTACATGTGTCATCTCCCCCCTTTAAGATGTCTGTTTTTCTACATTTTAACCTAAATGGACGTTTACAACCTTTCAAGATCACCGTTTCATCAATTTCATCACCAAATTGGTCAGCGATAACCAAACAATCAAGATTCCCAATTTCATCACTCAAAATTGAATGAATTACTTAAAATCGAACGAAAACAAATGAAGAAATACTTCCTTATAGCTATTATTCTCTAACAATTACTTTAAAGCCGCGGACAATACAAAAAGTAATTGTCCTCTCATGATGTATAAGCAAAAAGACTTTGTTTCCCTCGGTGTCAAAGATTATTCATACTTACTAAGATAATCCTTAGATTGGACACCGCTATATGAAAACAAAGTCCTGTCACTTGGTTATTCTCTATTAAATGAGGTTAAATCTAATCCTGGATTGGCGTTAAGTCCGAGATTGGCGCGGATACCATTTTCATAAAAAATTGTTCCACATGCTGCAATCATTGCTGCGTTATCTGTGCATAACTTTAATGGGGGGATAATTAAATCAATCCCTTTTAGTTCTGAAACTTTTTCCTTCAACCCTTCACGTAATCCTTTATTTGCAGCAACCCCACCTGCTAAGATTACTTGTTTAACATTATACTCTTTGGCAGCTCGACTTGTCTTTTCTACTAACACTTCTACAACACTTGCTTGAAAGCTTGCAGCTAAATCTTCAGGTTTAATGGTTTCACCACGTTGTTCAGCATTATGAACCGTATTAATCACCGCTGATTTTAATCCACTAAAGCTAAAATCGTATGAACCTTCTTCTAACCATGCTCGTGGTAAATCAATCGTGGCTTGTCCTTCATGAGCTAGTCGGTCAATATGAGGACCACCAGGGTAAGGAAGGTTTAAAACTCTTGCTACTTTATCATAAGCTTCTCCTGCGGCATCATCTCTTGTTTCACCAATCACTTCAAAGTGGCCGTGTTCTTTCATATAAATAAGCTCCGTATGGCCACCAGAGACAACGAGAGCTAGTAGAGGAAACTTCATTTCATCTACGAGACGATTGGCATAAATATGACCTGCAATATGATGGACAGGAATCAGTGGGAGTGAGTGAGCAAATGCTAATGATTTGGCAGCTTCAACTCCAATTAATAATGCGCCAACGAGACCTGGCCCTTGTGTGACTGCAATTCCGGATAGCTGTGAAAAAGTTATGTTTGCTTGGTTCATTGCTTCTTCAATAACTGTTGTAATTTGCTCAACATGTTGACGAGATGCAATTTCTGGAACGACACCACCAAATCTTTTATGTGTTTCAATTTGTGAAGCAACAATATTCGACATCATTTCGCTACCATTTTTTACGACGGATGCAGCTGTTTCATCACAACTTGATTCAATACCTAAAATATATATATCATTCATTTAAATTCACCCACATTACTAAAGCATCTTCATAATTATCCGTATAATACCCTTTACGGATTCCTCCGTTTTTAAACCCAAATTTACGATACATATTTTGCGCAATTTCGTTGGAAACTCTAACTTCTAATGTTGCTCGTTTCGCACCATGACCAATCATTGTTTCCATCATTGTTAACATTAATTGTTCACCAATTTTCATTCCCCGATACTCGGGTAAGACAGCGATATTTGTAATATGTGCCTCATCGATAATAATCCACATTCCACCATAAGCAATTATTTTCCCATCAAGATCTCCACCAATATAAAGTGCATAGGGATTCATAGTTAATTCTCGTGCAAATGCGTCTTTTGTCCAAGGTGATGTAAAGGAGGCGTGTTCGACATTTATTATTTGATCAACATCTGCAATGGTTAATTTACGAAAAACGGGTGTAATCATAAGACAATCCCCTCAATTTCTGTCAGATTTCTCTCTCCATTTTGCTTCTGCTTCTGTAAGTCGCAAATAGTTTGGCTTAAATGAATGAATGTTTGCCTCATTTTCCAATTTACTACCAATTAAGGCTAATTCACCTGGTCGAGGGATATTGGTTGTAATTGGGGCAAAACAAGCATATTCATTTGCGATTGTCGCTATTTTTTCTCTATGTAAAGCGACATCATTTCCTATAAATAATACAGGTTTTTCATATGTTTTTATTAATTCACACCATTCTACAATTGATATATGTTGATCGCTTATTACTTGTATTAATTGATCATTTTCATATTGATAAAGACCTGTGAAAAGATTATCTCTTCTTGCGTCCATAATAGGAGATATGAGGCCTTGGAAGTATCGACCACTGGCAGCCATTAATTGCAGACTAGAGACGCCTACAATTGGAAGATTCAGTGTCCAAGCTAATGTTTTTCCAATGGTTACCCCAATTCGAAGTCCCGTATAGGATCCAGGTCCATTTGCTACGACAATCTTTTCCATATCATTTAAGCTCATATTGCAATCTTTTAATAAAAAATCAATGGCAGGAAGTACTCGTGTGGAATGGTTTCGTTTTATATTAGAAATATATTCACCAATTACCTTTTCATCATTGGCAACTCCAACTCCGAGGACATTTGTAGATGTATCAATGGCTAGTGTATTCATGAAAAAACTCCTTACATAATTGTTCATATCGATTGCCAACGGGATAGAATGTGATATTTCTCTCCTTGTCACTCATTCGTGTAATTTCGATTTTTAACAGTTGATTAGGAAGTTGATCCTCTATCATATGAGCCCACTCAATAACCGTGACACCCTCACCATCAAAATATTCATCAAAGCCCAAGTCTTCCATTGAATTTTTTAAACGATAGACATCCATATGGTATAGTGGAAGCTTTCCATTATATTCTTTAATAATAGTGAATGTTGGACTATTCACATTCCTTGAGATTCCAAGTCCTCTTGCTAATCCTTTTGTAAAAGTTGTTTTTCCTGCACCAAGGTCGCCTTCAAGGGCAATCACATCGCCTGGTTGTATGAAATTACTTAACCTTTCTGCTAAACTCATCGTTTCTTCCTGATTATGTAATGTGATTGTATAATCATTCATCATTTCATTCACCAACTTTTATTTATCTTCCATTAGAGTATCGAAATATCATCAAAATATCAATATTTCCTAAACAGATCGTTCAATTATTAAGTAATTTTTTTCTAGTTGTCCACATTTTTTACACTGAAAATCTACTTTGTGAATAAGATTGTGGATAAAGTTACTGTCATATCACTATTATTAACGACAAGGTAAAGTATTAAAAGGATTAAATAGAATCCACAGTTATTTTGTGGATAACTTGACTATTATTTGTGGATTTTGTGGAAAAAATATAAAAACACCGATAAAACAATGATAAACCTGTGTATAACATTGTGGAAAACGTGAATAACTTATGTAAAGTTCACTTCAAAATAATGTTTAGCAAAATCCTTGCCTGTAATATAAGAAAAGAAAAAGGTTCAAGGGTATTTTTCTTCCTTGGACCTTAAACATTGTTATATTAAGGTGTTATTCTTCGTCTAGTTCGCTCCATTCTTCTAACAGGGATTCAATTTCTAATTTTGCCGTCTGTATTTCATTGTTTAATTCAGCTACTTTTTCATGATCTGTATAAATCTCTGGTTCAACAAATAGTTGTTCTAATTCGGCAATTGCTAATTCTAATGTTTCAATTCTTGTTTGAATCTCTTCTATTCGTCTTTTTCGTTGCCGTTCTAATTTTTTCAGTTCCTTCTCTTGTTCATACTTTTTCTTTCCATCTTGTACAAACTTCGATTCATTCATTTTGCTAGCAGCAATTTTTTCCTCTTTTAATTGTTTTAGCTCAAGCAATTCTGCCTTTTTTTCTAAATAGTAATCGTAGTCACCTAAATATTCCGTTACTCCACCTTTAGATAATTCTAATACCTTTGTAGCAATTCGATTAATGAAATAGCGGTCATGGGATACAAACAGAATTGTACCAGGATAGTCGACAAGTGCATTTTCTAATATTTCCTTACTATCTAAATCTAAATGGTTCGTCGGTTCGTCTAAAATTAAGAAATTGGCATGGAGCATCATTAATTTTGCTAAAGAGAGTCTCGCTTTTTCACCACCACTTAGCGCAGAAACAGGTTTTAATACATCATCACCAGAAAATAAGAAATTGCCAAGAATCGTTCGTATTTCTTTTTCTGTCCTCGTTGGATAGTCGTCCCATAGCTCATTTAATACACGCTTATTCGATGTCAAATTCGCTTGTTCTTGATCATAGTAAGCGATGGAAACGTTTGTCCCTAGATTCACTTCACCTGCAATGGCGGGGAGTTGTCCAACAATTGTTTTTAACAAGGTAGATTTCCCAACACCATTTGGACCAAGTAGCGCAACACTATCGCCTCTTGTCATACGGAAATGAATATGTTTTGATACTTGATTCCCGTTATAGCCAACTGCTAAATCCGATACGTTTAAAACTTCATTCCCACTTTGACGTTCAATATCAAATGAGAAGTTTGCAGACATTTCTCCCTGTGGTCTATCTAATAGATGAATTTTTTCTAGCGCTTTTCGCCGGCTTTGTGCTCGTTTTGTCGTTGAGGCTCGGGCTAGGTTTTTGGCAATAAAGTCTCTCATTTTCTCTATTTCATCTTGTTGTTTTTCATACATTTTCAATTCTCGTTCATAATTTGCTGCTTTTTGAACAAGGTATTGACTGTAATTTCCAGAATACCTCGTCAATGTTTGCTGTGCACATTCATAAACTTGGTTAACGACTTTATCGAGAAAATAGCGGTCATGGGATACAATTAAAATTGCACCATCATATGCTTGTAAATATTGTTCTAACCATGTCAGTGTGTCAATATCTAAATGGTTTGTCGGTTCGTCTAATATTAAAATATCTGGTTTAGAGAGCAATAATTTACCTAAGGCAAGACGTGTTTTTTGCCCCCCACTTAATGTAGATATTTTTGCTTCTTGATATTGGAAATCGGAGAAATTTAACCCATGTAAGACAGAACGTATATCTGCTTCATATTGATAGCCGCCCTGATCTTTAAACTCATGTTGTAAGAAGTCATATTCAGCAAGTATCTTTTCATATTTACTCTCATTTGTATATACTTCTTCTTTTGCCATTTCCTGTTCAAGTGAACGTAATTTTTTCTCCATTTTTTGTAACTCTTCAAAAACAGTTAACATTTCGTCCCAAATGGTTTGTTCGGAGTCGAGACCTGTATGTTGATCTAAAAAGCCAATGGTAACTTCTTTTGGTTTAATAATTTCGCCTGAATCATAAGCAAGTTCACCAGAGATTATTTTTAATAAGGTTGATTTACCTGCTCCATTCCTGCCGACGAGAGCAATTCGATCCCGTGTATGTATTTCGAGTTTTATATTTGATAAAACTAAATCTGCACCATAATATTTATTCAGTTGATTCACTTGAAGTAAAATCATCACTTACACCTCAACATTCACATTAAAAAATCAAGTAATATAAAAATCATTTTTAATTTGTTTAAAGAAAGTAGTAAAAGATAAAGATATCATATGTATTTATCCAAACATGATAAATAACATCTATATAAAAATAGTACATGAATATAATAAAGAATAGCAAATAAAGATTAGACAAATCGATGTACAAGACAGATGAAAAAAAATAGTGTATCATAAAAGGTGAATATATTAACATAATTGTATAACATGATATAAGTAATAGAATGAAAGTTGAAAGCGTTGACAAAACGTGTATTCCCTCGGGTGAAGGAATAAAGTACTTCTATGGGGACTGGAAAGAGATTATAATTAACTAAGAAATTATCAGCATTGGAGGATTTGACATGGAAACAGAACAGCTTAAAATTCCTAAAGCAACTGCAAAAAGATTACCATTATATTATCGCTTCATTCAAAATTTATATCAGTCAGGGAAACAAAGGGTTTCATCAGCAGAACTAAGTGAAGCGGTGAAGGTAGACTCAGCAACGATTCGCCGCGACTTTTCCTATTTTGGCGCTTTAGGTAAAAAAGGCTATGGTTACAATGTCCAATACTTATTAACGTTTTTTCGAAAAATATTAGATCAAGATGAACTAACGAAGGTCGCTTTAGTTGGTGTAGGGAACTTAGGAACAGCTCTATTAAAATATAATTTTACAAAAAACAATAACACAAAAATTGTCTGTGCCTTCGATACAAATGAGGAGAAAATTGGGAACTATATTAGTGATATTGAGATTTTTTCAATGGAACAGCTAGAGGAAAAGTTAGTATCAGAGGGTATCCAAGTTGTCATTTTAACTGTTCCGGCGAATGTAGCGCAGCTCGTAACGGATCGACTTATAAAAACAGATATAAAAGGAATATTAAATTTTACACCGGCACGCTTAACCGTTCCATCTACAATTAATGTTCAACATATTGACTTGGCAGTGGAACTTCAATCATTTGTTTATTTAATTAAACATTATTCTACAGAAGAATTAGCAGTAGAGTAGGAATTTTCCATATGGAAGGGGAATAGTATTATATATATGGGGAAAGTAGGATTATTAACATGTTCAAGGGGGGATAGAGATGCCGATGATTGGTCCGGGAAGTTTAGTTTTAATATTACTTATTGCCTTACTTATATTTGGTCCAAATAAGTTACCCCAAATAGGGAGAGCAGCGGGAAATACATTGAGAGAATTTAAGGATGCTACAAAAGGATTAACAGATGACGCAGAAGAAAGTAAGAAAGATATGGAAAGTAAGTAGGTAGGGGATGGATGGAGAAAAACGAGTTAACTGTATACGAACATTTAGTTGAAATGCGGAAAAGGTTGATTTATGTCATCGCCTTTTTCACGTTGACAATGATTGGTTCGTTCTTTCTAGCAGAGCCACTCATTGTTTATTTACAACATACAGATGAAGCGGCCAAACTTGATTTGAATGCTTTTCGATTAACGGATCCACTGAAAATTTACATGCAATTTATTTTTGTTATTGCATGTGTATTAACAGCGCCTTTTATCCTATATCAATTATGGGCGTTTATATCACCAGGACTTTATGAGAGAGAAAAAAAGGTTACATTATCCTATATACCTATTTCCGTTATCTTGTTTTTAGCTGGAATCTCCTTTTCATATTTTATCTTATTTCCATTTGTTATTCGTTTTATGGGACAGCTTGGAGGGCGGATGGAAATAAACCCAGTGATTGGGATTAACGAGTACTTTCAATTTTTATTTCAAATTACATTACCATTTGGATTACTATTCCAGTTACCAGTCATTATTCTTTTCTTAACAAGACTAGGGATTATCACACCGATATTTTTATCAAAAGTAAGAAAATACGCATACTTTATTTTATTAGTGATAGCAGCATTAATTACACCGCCAGATATATTGTCCCATATGATGGTTACACTACCATTATTTTTACTGTATGAGATTAGTATTTGGATTTCAAAATTTGCCTATCGAAAAAGGGTTCGTGAAGAAGAGTCATCCATTGCAAATCATGGTTAAAGGATAGGCTGTTTGATAAACGTGAGGGGCGCGTAACAATCACCATAAAAAGTGGACAAAGGCTTTATCATAGAGGGAAACGATATTTATCGTAAGGGGATTGATATTCTCCGTAGTTTCTCTAGGATAAAGCTTTCTTACTTTTCTAATACGTTCCAGATAAAATGAATAAATCATCAAGGAACAGATATACTAATGTAGATTTGCCATATTTTGGCTTATAAGCTGGCCAATAACAATATACGTATTCATAAATGTATGGGCAAAAATGGGTACAAAAATTGTATTTGTTCTTACATATAAATAACTGAATGTAAAGCCAATCGCACTATATAACAATACATGTTCAAATTCCATATGTGCAACAGAGAAGAGAATTGAGCTAATGAGTGCTGAGATAAAAAAGCCTAACTTTTTATAAAGAGCACCAAAAATTATTTTTCTAAAAATAATTTCTTCTAGAATCGGACCTATAATTGTTGTAACAAGAATCATGAATGGTGCAATTTTAATTAAAGATAAAATACTTTCTGTGTTATTTGATCCAGATTTGATTCCAAAAGAGGATTCAATCATAATAGCAATGCTTTGAGTGATAAAAGCAAGTAGAACACCATAAATGGACCATCCGATTGTCATAAAAAATGAATGGTTTTTATTTCGAAGCGAAAATTCATCTTTTAAATGATACATTGTAATGACCAGTGTAGTAATAAAACTAATTACTGTCCATGTAGCAACAGCGTAGGCCCATGTATACGTTCCATTCATACCGAATGCTTGAAATAAAGCATATGTAATTTTACTACCAAGACTTAAAAACAATTGCATGGCAACATATGTAATCATAATGACTTTATAATTATGCTTCAAAAGTTTCCACCTCACATATTCCTTATCCAGTTTATCAGATTTTAAGATTATTTTTATCTCCAACTTTGAAAACTCGATAAATCTTATAAAAAAATGTAAAAATTTAATCGTTGACACTTGCAAATTATTAATCAATTCATTATTATAATAATTGGAATTAGCACTCGGAAGCAATGAGTGCTAACAAAATAGTTAATATATATGAGGAGGTTGTTTATTGTGTTAAAACCACTAGGAGATCGCGTAGTAATTGAACTTGTTGAAACAGAAGAAAAAACAGCTAGCGGTATCGTATTACCAGATACTGCAAAAGAGAAACCTCAAGAAGGGAAAGTTGTCGCTGTTGGAACTGGTCGAGTACTCGATAACGGTGAACGAGTTGCACTAGAATTGAGTGTTGGCGATCGTATCATCTTCTCAAAATATGCTGGAACTGAAGTAAAATATGAAGGAAAAGAATATTTAATCTTACGTGAAAGTGATATTTTAGCAGTTATAAATTAATGCTGTTCTTAACAATTGATACAAATAGAAAAAGGAATAGGAGGATTTGACTAAAATGGCTAAACAAATGTTATTCAGTGAAGAAGCTCGCCGTAGCATGCTTAATGGTGTTGATAAATTAGCAGATGCGGTAAAAGTTACATTAGGACCTAAAGGACGTAACGTTGTATTAGAGAAAAAATTTGGTTCACCTTTAATTACGAATGATGGTGTAACAATTGCAAAAGAAATCGAATTAGAAGATCCATTTGAAAATATGGGTGCAAAACTAGTTGCTGAAGTTGCAAGCAAAACAAATGATGTTGCTGGGGACGGTACAACGACTGCAACTGTTCTTGCACAAGCGATTATTCGTGAAGGCTTGAAAAACGTAACTGCTGGTGCAAACCCAATGGGTATCCGTAAAGGAATCGAAAAAGCAGTTAACATTGCTGTTGAAGAATTAAAAGGAATTTCAAAACATGTAGATAGTAAAGAAGCGATCGCACAAGTTGGTACGATTTCTGCAGGTGATGAAGAAGTTGGAGAATTAATTGCAGAAGCGATGGAACGCGTAGGTAAAGACGGCGTTATTACGATTGAAGAATCTAAAGGATTCAATACGGAAATGGACGTTGTTGAAGGTATGCAATTCGATCGTGGTTATGTATCTGCATACATGGTTACAGATCAAGATAAAATGGAAGCAGTTTTAGAAAATCCATATATTTTAATTACGGATAAGAAAATTGCAAATATCCAAGAAATTCTTCCATTACTTGAGCAAGTTTTACAACAATCAAAACCATTATTAATTATTGCTGAAGATATTGAAGGGGAAGCTCTAGCAACTCTAGTTGTAAACAAACTTCGTGGTACATTCAATGTTGCAGCAGTAAAAGCACCTGGTTTTGGTGACCGTCGTAAAGCTATGCTTGAAGATATCGCTACTTTAACTGGTGGTGAAGTGATTACGGAAGATTTAGGTTTAGAACTTAAATCTGCTTCAATCGAACAACTTGGTCGCGCTGGAAAAGTTGTCATTACAAAAGATAACACAACAATTGTTGAAGGTGCTGGAGAACCAAGCAAAATTGGTGCTCGTGTAAACCAAATTAAAGCTCAATTAGAAGAAACAACTTCTGAATTCGATAAAGAAAAATTACAAGAACGCTTAGCTAAACTTGCTGGCGGTGTTGCAGTAATCAAAGTTGGTGCTGCTACAGAAACAGAATTAAAAGAACGTAAACTTCGTATTGAAGACGCACTTAATGCGACTCGTGCAGCTGTAGAAGAAGGTATTGTATCCGGTGGTGGTACAGCACTTGTTAACGTATATAACAAAGTAGCAGCAATCGAAGCTGAAGGTGATGAAGCAACAGGCGTGAAAATCGTTCTTCGTGCATTAGAAGAACCAGTACGTCAAATTGCACAAAACGCTGGCTTAGAAGGCTCTGTCATTGTTGAACGTTTGAAAAACGAACAAGCGGGAGTTGGTTTCAACGCAGCTACAAACGAATGGGTAAACATGATTGAAGCTGGTATCGTTGACCCAACGAAAGTAACTCGCTCAGCTCTACAAAACGCAGCAAGTGTTGCAGCTATGTTCTTAACAACTGAAGCTGTTGTAGCTGACATCCCAGAAGAAAACGCTGGTCCAGCAATGCCTGACATGGGCGGAATGGGCGGCATGATGTAATAAGCCGTTCCAACCCTTGATATGAGTGGGTTTGTAAGTAAGATGAGAGTGAAATGCTAACGTTTTGCTAACATTGAGGTAAATTAACGGAGGCTTCTCATGAGTTCACTGAACTTTTGAGAGGCTTCTTTTGGCTCTATAATAAATGTTGGGGTTAATAAAAGATTCAAAAAAAAGAGACACACGACTTAAAATGGTACCTATGTCAAGGACACAATAAAAAAAGAGGTTAAGCAACTAGAAGATGATTCCTATATTGAATAGGGGTCATCTTTTTTAAATTCCATTGATATCGATAATTGTTATAGTAAACCATATAGTGATTTATTTTTGCTTTTAGTTCTTTTAAGGATTTACAAGATTGATAGTCTACTTCATCTTTTAAATGACCAAAGAAAGACTCTTGAGGGGCATTATCCCAACAGTTCCCTCTTCGGGACATAGATTGTCCTAGACCATATTTTTTTAATAACTTTTGATATCTGGGGCTCGTATAATGGCTCCCTTGATCAGAGTGGATGAAGGCATCTTTATGTAGTGTAATCTTCTTGTTTTTCATTAGTTTGTGAATCGTCTTTGTTGCGATGTCTAGAGTGATACGATCAGAAACATGGTAAGCTAGGAGTTCGTTAGTGGACGCATCTTTTATGGTTGACAAATAAGCCATGGAATTTCCGTTATATGGCAAATAAGTAATGTCCGTTAATAACACTTTTCCTGGAACTCCTTGCTTAAATTCCCTATTTAACTTGTTTGGAACAACCTGATGCTCCTTGGTTGCTTTAGCGATCCTTTTATAAGGATTTGGCTTTCTGTGAGGACAGATGATTCCATATTTCCTCATGATTCTCTGTATCTTTTTACGGCTAAACGTAATGTTAAAATCATTCTCCAGTATCATTTTAATGGAGCGTGAACCTTTCTTATATCCGCGCCGATTAAAGGCCTTTAAAATGATTTCCTTCGCTTCAAGATCCAATTTCTCCTTTGCTTCCCGGAGAGAGGAAGCCTTTAGGTAGCTATAATATCCAGACCGGGATACCTCTAAGAGGCCACATAGATACCTGGTCATCCCCTTAAATCCATTTTGTTCAATGGTCTCCTGAATCAATTGATATGCATTATTCGGATTTAGATTTTCGCTTGAGTTTAGCAGCCTCCTTTCTGTCGTTTCTAGCTTTTTTAACAGCTCAACCTGTCCTTCCAACAGTTCGATTCTTGCCTTTTGTCTTTCAATCACTTCGGACGGTGAAAGCTCACGTTTCAAGGGTCTGCCGGAAGCGTTTTTCCTCGTATCCGTAAGCCCAATCAAGCCATTCTTCTCATAGGCCTTTTTCCACCTGCAGGCTGACTGTTCGATTCGTTTTATTCCTATAACGTCCACATCGAAACCGTTCTCCGCAAAGATCTGACGAGGGAGTTTGCCAGCTAGGTACTCATCAATAAATCTATTTTTAAAATCGTCAGTATAGGTAATAGACCGATCGCTGACACGATGTATATTTGGATTCTGTTGAAGTGTTTTTATCTCTTTGGTTGAAAAAGTTATTTTACTCATGTTGTCCCCTAATCCTCATATTCTAAAATTCAAGTATATAAAAAAATACCTGTAGGTGAAACCCTCTTTTTCAAGTGTCCTACCTACAGGTACCATTTTA
>NZ_LN868935.1:450406-451399 GCF_001244735.1 Bacillus andreraoultii | reverse complement strand
TAAGAATGGCTATTCATTCGATCGAAACCAAAACCATTTTTAGCTTCCTTGATGTAATTCTCCATCGTTCCTCTTTTTTGATAAGCTTGGACGATATCTTTTGGAGAAGCGATTTCAAAATTGGTGACAAAAAAGGAATGCGTAAAGAACAGTTCACCCGCAGGTCGTACAGACTGAATGATGACCTTTCTAGGTTTCAACCAAGATTTTGCTTGGTAAATGGTTTCTTCAAAATAGCGTTCTGTTTTTGAAACATCTTCAGGTACAGAAACAGGATGATACTCTTCCGCCAGACTTTTTAATTGTGCATTTGATTTTAAACGAATAACGTAATAAACCGATTCTTTCTCACAGTTCATACAGGGCAGGCACGGCAAATCCACTGTCCCCACGAAGAAACAAACTCGTTTCCGGGAATATTTCGTTGTAATGTTCAATCAGAGGCTGAATAAATTCGACCACACCATTGGAGGTGTAGACGTTTCCCGGGCGAAGTTTCGCTTTCAAAAAGTCGCCAGTAGCTCCATCAAAGGCAACTAAAGGATGAAATCCCATAGTTCCATAATGAGCATTGAAAGAGGACTCTTGGTTACCATACGTATCAGAATGGGTAGAATCTAAATCAATAAATAGAGCTTGCGATTTTCTAAAAGCATGAATTTTATCACGTAATTCTTGATTCGCTTGATTTAAATGATCAATCGATTCTTGGTTAAATCGAGTGTAAAAACGAGATAAGCTCGGTTGAGAAGCGAGAGCTGGTGTATCAATAATTTCTGTAAAAACAGGACCCCTTGTCAATTGATCGGCAGCGTCATCTTCATAATATCCAGCAATGATTTGATAGATCTTTTAACGTAATAAGTTTTCACTTGAATGAAAGTAATAGGCTCTTGGATCATCTAGTTTTAAGTGGTTTTCCAAAGTCTTGGAAAATCCTATTTTTTCATCAAACTCTCTAAAAAGAAGTTCACCCGTATCCGAGGAAAGAGA
>NZ_LN868935.1:447160-447744 GCF_001244735.1 Bacillus andreraoultii | reverse complement strand
TAAGAATGGCTATTCATTCGATCGAAACCAAAACCATTTTTAGCTTCCTTGATGTAATTCTCCATCGTTCCTCTTTTTTGATAAGCTTGGACGATATCTTTTGGAGAAGCGATTTCAAAATTGGTGACAAAAAAGGAATGCGTAAAGAACAGTTCACCCGCAGGTCGTACAGATTGAATGATGACCTTTCTAGGTTTCAACCAAGATTTTGCTTGGTAAATGGTTTCTTCAAAATAGCGTTCTGTTTTTGAAACATCTTCAGGTACAGATGTAGGATGATACTCTTCCGCCAGACTTTTTAATTGTGCATTTGATTTTAAACGAATAACGTAATAAACCGATTCTCTCTCACACAGTTCATACAGGGCAGGCACGGCAAATCCACTGTCCCCACGAAGAAACAAACTCGTTTCCGGGAATGTTTCGTTGTAATGTTCAATCAGAGGCTGAATAAATTCGACCACACCATTGGAGGTGTAGACGTTTCCCGGGCGAAGTTTCGCTTTCAAAAAGTCGCCAGTAGCTCCATCAAAGGCAACTAAAGGATGAAATCCCATAGTTCCATAATGAGCATTGAAAGAGGA
>NZ_LN868935.1:271064-271696 GCF_001244735.1 Bacillus andreraoultii | reverse complement strand
CCTTTGGAGATGTGACGGTCACGAAGGATTTTTTAACTAATTATTTGCCAGAAAGTATAATGGAGATGATTGATGTCAACACTCTTGAACCAGAAAAGGATCGTTTTATTAATGAAAAATTGAAAGAAAACTTTTCGGATTTACTTTTTAAGGTAAATATTTGTGGCAATGAAGGATACCTATATTTATCATAAAACCGCTCTTCAACTGTTAAAATATATAATAGAAATATGGGAGGCAAAAAGTGAAAAGGAAAAGAGCAATGAGCTTCCAATTGTTATTCCTTTAGTCATTTATCACGGTCAAAAAGATTGGAATATTGGATTGAGTTTAGGGGAAATAATACAGGGATATGAAGGACTTACACCAAATATTCAGCGGCTTGTTCCGAACTTTGAATACTTGCTTTATGATCTTTCAAAATATAAAGATGAGGATATAAAAGGAGAGGCCCAGCTTCAAATTATATTAACGACATTACGAGATATCTTCACTAAGGATAGTATAGATTTGTTTACTACCATTAATAGGGCTGTAAAATACTTGCGGGAATTAGAGGATCACCAAACTGGGATTCGTTACGTTGAAACTCTACTTAGATATATATTTAGCGCCGGAAGAAACTTAACGAA
>NZ_LN868934.1 GCF_001244735.1 Bacillus andreraoultii | reverse complement strand
GGCACGCCGCCAGCGTTCGTCCTGAGCCAGGATCAAACTCTCCAAAAGATAGTTTGATTGCTCAAAATAAATGACTAGCTTTAATTTATAAAACGCTTTGTCTTGTTCAGTTTTCAAGGTTCAAAATCTAACAGCTTAATTATTATATCAAAATAACTTTTTCTTGTCAATAACTTTTTTAAAATTTATTTTTTGAAAAAGTTACCCTTTTAAAAGCACTTAAATATCTTATCAATAACCAAGATGTTTGTCAACTGTTTTTTAGATTTTATTTTTTTGACATCGCATTGTTTTTCAGCGACAAATAATAATTTATCACCTTTTACTCCGATATGCAATAGGAAAAATAAAGTTGTTTTTTTCTGAATTATTCAGGTTGCCATTCAGCTAATTTCTATAATCCATTTACATATAGATGTAGTCTAACCTAATAACAAATCTACATGTGTTAACATTAAATGATTAAATAAAAAACTACCTATATTCTTTCCAAGTCAATCCCTGTGGCATAATTGAGCAGAGGCTATGTATATTCAGCTTCCGTAAGCACCTTCTCATATCCAATTCCATAATTACAACATTCTTGCTCCACAAGTTTTACGGTATTTCTATTATCGAACTGTCCTTAAGTTAATAAAAAGTCGAAGCACAACTTAAAAAATAAACAATCACAAATTCAACTCGATAATAAATACCGAACTATCATGAAACTTTATTAACAGTCTCAATTGATAGTTCGGCTTTTTTATTGGCTAGTAACATTCCGCCTAACCAACCAGTTTATAAAATAATATCATATGCATTGATTAACCAATGAAAGTTACAACCACACTATTAACGATGGCGCATTAATGGGAATAGTAACACATCCCGGATTGATGGTGCATTTGTCAATAACATAACTAAACGATCAATCCCTATTCCTAAACCACCTGTTGGCGGCATACCATATTCTAATGCTTCTACAAAGTCCTCATCCATTAAATGTGCTTCATCATTACCTTGGCTACGTTCTTTCACTTGAGCTTCAAATCTTTCACGTTGATCTATTGGATCATTAAGCTCTGTAAATGCATTCGCATGTTCTCTTGCTACAATAAATAATTCAAATCGGTCTGTAAATCTCGGATCATCAGCATTTTTCTTAGCTAACGGTGAAATTTCTACTGGATGACCATAAATGAATGTAGGTTGTATGAGTTTTTCTTCAACTTTTTGTTCGAAAAACTCATTAATAATATGTCCAACTTCCATATGTTCGGTTATCTCAATATCATATTCCTTTGCTAAACTACGCGCTTCTTCGACAGTCATTTCTCTCCAGAAATCTACGCCCACATATTCTTTTATGGCATCAACCATATGAAGTCTCTTCCATTTTGGCGTTAAATCTACTTCATATTCACCATAAGTGATCTTTGTTGTGCCTAAAACTGCTTGAGCAACATGTGCAATCATTTCCTCAGTTAAATTCATTATATCGTTGTAATCAGCATACGCTTCATATACTTCTATCATTGTAAATTCAGGGTTATGTCTTGTAGATACACCTTCATTACGGAAAACACGTCCAAGTTCATAAACTTTTTCTAATCCACCTACAATCAGACGTTTTAAATGCAATTCAAGGGCAATACGCATATACAGCTCCATATCTAATGCGTTATGATGAGTGACAAACGGGCGTGCTGCTGCTCCCCCTGGAATTGAATGCATCATTGGCGTTTCTACTTCTAAGAACCCTTTACTATCTAGGTAACGACGGATTGCTTGAATTATTTTACTTCTCGCTATAAACGTATCTTTACTTTCAGGATTCACGATTAAATCAAGATAACGTTGGCGATATCGTTGCTCAACATCTTTTAGACCATGGAACTTATCAGGTAATGGACGCAACGCTTTTGTTAAAATTTGGAAGTCCTCAACCTTTATTGATAACTCACCCACATGGGTTTTAAATAGTATACCTTTTATACCAACAATATCACCTAAATCAGCTGTTTTAAATACATCATATTCCTCTTCACCAACAGCATCTTTTCGGACGTATATTTGTATTTGTCCTGTCACATCTTGAATATGTGCAAAACCGACTTTACCTTTTCCTCGCTTTGTCATAATCCGTCCTGCCATTTGTACATGAATCGCCTTATTTTCTAGTTCCTCATTTTCTAATTCACCATAGCTATCTTTAAGATCTTTCGCATGATGTGTTGTATCAAAGCGTTTGCCAAAAGGATCAATCCCCTTAGAGCGTAAATCTTCCATTTTTTCTCGACGAACAATTAATTGGTCATTAAGTTCTTCATGACTCATCAGAAATCATCTCCATCATTAGAATTCTTTTATGTAAATATTGCACACGAGTATAAAGTTTCTATCAGTTACTATTCTTTCTACAATTCGTGTGAATCTGTAAATGAATCACTATAAAAGGTATTTTTCTACTATTGTTGTCTCTAGTATTTTTAGTAATAGCCTTATGTGTTTCGTTCCATATCCTTTTTCTTTAAAAAAATCTATAAGAACAATCGACAACAACTCTTGTAAACGCCTTTTAATTACGCATGAAAAATAGGAAAACTGCCAGCATTAAACTGGCAGTGTATCATATCAAAATAATTATAGGTTAACCAATGTAAAATTGTCAAACTAGCTTATTTTATCACTACCATATAAGTAAAGTTAATTTCGGATGACAATTCATACTGCCTCCTGCTTATGATCCTGTTTCACCGGTTCTAATTCATCTACTAATTGATTTAAAACTATAACAAGTTGTTCTCTTGTTTCGCACTCATTAATTGCACTTCGATACTTACCGCTCCCTTTAATTCCTTTTAAATACCACGCAGCATGCTTTCTCATTTCTTTCACAGCAACATGTTCACCTTTTATCGCAATTAAGCGGTCAAGATGTAGTTTACACACATCCATTTTTTCTTGGACAGTCGGATCCTCTGCTAATTTTCCAGTCTCAAGATAATTTACGGTTTGATAGATTACCCAAGGATTTCCTAAAGCTGCTCGTCCAATCATCACCCCATCAACACCCGTTTCGTCTAACATACGTTTAGCGTCTTGCGGAGTACACACATCACCATTACCAATCACAGGTATGGATACAGCTTGTTTTACATCTCGAATAATATCCCAATTGGCAACACCTTCATACATTTGTACACGCGTCCTTCCATGTACAGCCACAGCGGCACCCCCAGCACGCTCCACAGCTTGGGCATTTTGTACCGCATAAATATGTTGGTCATCCCAACCGATACGCATTTTTACCGTTACAGGTTTTTCAACCGCCTCTACAACATAAGAAACCATGTCATATATTTTACTCGGTTCTAATAACCATCTCGCTCCAGCTTCACACTTGATTATTTTATTAACAGGGCAACCCATATTTATATCAATAATATCGGCGTTTGTATTTTTATCTACAAACTTGGCCGCTTCAACTAAAGAGTCTTTCTCTCCACCAAAAATTTGTAGACTTAATGGTTTTTCTCTTTCATCCATATATAACATGTTTAGCGTTCTTTCATTTCGGTAAACAATGCCTTTATCACTAATCATTTCACAACAAACAAGTCCCGCCCCAAATTCCTTTACTGTTAAACGAAACGCATAATTGCTAACTCCAGCCATAGGGGCTAAAACAACTCTATTTTTTAATTCAATATCTCCAATTTTAAACAAGATTAACCCCCTCTTTATGTTCCCTATTCATTATTTAGGGAAACTAGTTCGTCAAATTCGATATTTAATGTTTGTGCAATTTTTTGTAACAAATCATAGGACGGGATTCTCGTACCCCGTTCAATTTCCCCAAGTATAGACACTGAGATTCCTAAGTCCTTTGCTAGACTCTTTTGCGTATACCCTTTTAGTTTTCGAAAAGCGCGTATACGTCGTCCCCAAACTTCCGCTTCCATAACCGAACCCCTTCTTTAGGTATATTTTCCGCTAATCCACCAATTGGCTCATTTATCCCTGGTACTACGGCAACCGGGTTTATCTCATTTATTGGAATTAATACAAACGCCCGTTCAGCCATCCTGGGATGAGGAATTTGAAGTTGCTCTCTGTTAATTATTTCTTGATTAAAAAGAATAATATCAAGATCAATTGTCCGGGGTCCCCATCGAATGACTCGCTTCCTACCGAGTTCCTTTTCTATAGAAAGGCATTCTTTTAATAAATTAAAAGGCGTATAATCTGTAATAATTTCAATAGCCATATTTAAATAGGAATCTTGATTGGTATACCCTACTGGATCTGTTTCATAAATAGAGGAGAAATTGCTCACTTGAATGAAGTCGTTTTCTTCAAGTTTTTTAATAGCATTATATAAGTACGCTGTTCGGTCTCCCATATTTGACCCAAGTGATAAAATCGCTCTATTTTTCATTCTATCATCTTCCCGTCAGTCATATTCAATAAAGATTTTTCGATACCGATAAATATAATTAAAAATTTATTTCTAGTTTCGAGTTCTAGTAATTTCTACCGCCACCGATTTATAATGTCCTGGTATTGGTGGATCCGGTTTAATAACTTTAACTGTGCAACTCTTTATTTTTTCATAAGTTTTTAATATTTCTGATGCTATTTTTTCTGCAACTGCCTCAATCAACTTATATTGTCTATTTTCGACTATCTCTTTACATAATGAATAAATCTCTGCGTAGTTTACTGTCTCGTTCAAATCATCTCGTTGACCTGCTCGTTGTAGATCTATATCTGTAATTAAATTGACAATAAAACGTTGGCCAATGCGATTTTCCTCTGGTAAAACACCGTGAAAACCGTAAAACTCCATTTCATTTAAATAAATTCGATCCATCCATTTTCTCTCCTATTTCTTGCACTTTACTGATGTGCTGTTCCTTTCACTAAAACATCCATCATTTTAGCCATTCTTGACATCTCTTTTACATCATGTACACGAATGATTTGGCAGCCTTTCATAATTCCGTAACAAACAGTCGCACCGGTTCCCTCTATTCTTTCTTCAACTGGCAATTTTAAAGCGTTACCGATGAGTGACTTTCTAGACGTCCCCAGTAAAACAGGATAACCTAAGCTGACAATTTTATCGAGATTTTGCATCATTTCAACGTTTTGTTCATACGTCTTTGCAAAACCAATACCTGGGTCTAATATAATTTGTTCATCACTGACACCACGTGATTTACAAATTGAAATGCTCTCGTATAGGTCATATAAACTATCCCTTAAGAAAATATCGTATTGTGGATTTTCACGATTATGGGTTAATATAATCGGAACGTTATACTTTTTTGCCACATCAGCGATTTCCGGATCTCTTTTCGCTCCCCAAATATCATTAATAATATGTGCACCCGCTTTAATGGCAGCTTCTGCAGTTTCAGATTTATAAGTATCAATGGACAGCGGTGCATCAATATGTTCTTTTAGCTGTTGGATAATTGGAACAACACGATTAATCTCATCCTCTGTTGATACCGGCTGAAATCCAGGTCTTGTTGATTCTCCACCAATATCGATTATATCTGCTCCATTTTCTATCATTTCCTTAGCATGCTGAAGGGACGAGTAACTCTGAACATATTTTCCTCCGTCAGAAAAGGAATCAGGCGTGACATTTAATATCCCCATTATATATGTTTTACTACTAAAATCGAATTCATATTTATCTACTTTCATTCCTTTCCCCATTCTAAACACTCCCTTATTCCAAACTATTTTCCATTTTAACAAAAATTTCTCTAGTGATGAAATAAGCCAAATACAAAAATAAAAAAAGTTGCCAGATTCGGGCGATCGGTAAACAAATACTGCTACTACTATTGTAACAATCATTTGATACCGACTCCCGGGTGGCAACAATGGAATTTCGCTCTATGGGTTTTTTTTTTATTCAAACTGATATAATTGTGTACTTAAATAACGTTCTCCATTATCTGGTACGATTGCTAAAACCTTTTTCCCTTTACCAAGTTTCTTTGCTACTTCAACAGCAGCAAAAATCGCTGCACCAGCAGAAATCCCACCTAAAATACCTTCATGACGGGCAGTTTGGCGAGCAGCTTCGAAAGCTTCCTCAGTCGTTACTTGGATAATTTCATCGTAAACATTTGTATCTAAAACACCTGGCACAAAGTTTGCTCCAATTCCTTGAATCTTATGTGGTCCTGGTTTACCACCGGATAAAATTGGGGAATCTTTTGGTTCAACAGCGTAAATTTTAATATTAGGATATTTCTCCTTTAATACTTGCCCAGCACCAGTAATTGTTCCACCTGTCCCAATACCAGCAATAAATGCATCCAATTGGTCGCCCATTTGGTCTACAATTTCTGGACCTGTCGTTAATTTATGAACTTCTGGATTTGCTTCGTTTTCAAATTGTTGTGGCATAAAATAACCATGTTCTTTAGCTAATTCCTCCGCTTTATTAACGGCACCTTTCATTCCTTCTGGTCCTGGTGTAAGTACAAGCTCTGCACCATACGCACGTAGTAAGTTACGTCTTTCTAGACTCATTGTCTCAGGCATAACTAAAATCGCTTTATACCCTTTTGCAGCTGCAACCATCGCTAAACCAATACCTGTATTACCACTAGTTGGCTCTATGATTGTGTCGCCTTCTTTTAATAAGCCCTTTTTCTCTGCATTTTCAATCATTGCTAGGGCAATACGGTCTTTCACACTACTTCCTGGATTAAAATATTCTAACTTAACATAGATTTCAGCTGCATTTTCGTCTGTAGCATGGTTCAACTTAACAATTGGTGTCCGACCTATTAATTCAGTAACTGAGTTTACATATTTGGACATAGTTACACCCCTAATTCATAGTAAATTGATTGGATTAATTTTATTTTATTACTTTACGTATCATTCTGTCAATTATTCTAGCCACATTTTATCTGATTATCCTTAGGGGATTTACCTTCAACAAAAAGCTTTGCATGTCAGACAATTAGAGACCTGCTTTAATCTATCTGGAAATAACCCTTAATATTATTGGTCTTTTTTCTCTGCCTGTTTTTTAAATTCCTCTAATTCCGCTTTTGAGTATGTATATTTTTCATTACAAAAATGACATTGTGCTTCAGCTTGTCCTTCATCATCAATCATTTCTTGCAATTCTTCTACACCAAGACTAATTAATGCATTACCAAATCGTTCTTTGGAACAAGTGCATTCGAATTGAACAGGTACCGTTTCTAATATTTGTACATTTTCTTTCCCTAATAATGTAGCAAGTATTTCTTCTGGTGTTAGTCCCTCTTTAATCAAAGTTGAAATAGGTTTTATTGTTTTTAAGCGATTTTCAACATCTGTTATCGTTTGCTCTGTTGCACCAGGCATCATTTGAATAATGAAGCCGCCTGAAGCTAGAATAGAGTGATCTGGGTTTACTAAAACACCTACTCCGACTGAAGATGGGACTTGTTCAGACGTTACAAAGTAGTATGTGAAATCTTCTCCTAATTCACCTGAAATTAGTGGAACTTGTCCAGAAAATTTCTCACGCATCCCAATATCTTTTACAACCGATAATGTCCCATTCGTCCCTACTGCACGTTTAACATCTAATTTTCCAAATTCATTTGTTTCAAAATCTACATGCGGATTTGTAACATATCCACGGACACTACCCGTTGTATTCGCGTCAATTAGTATTACTCCGATTGGACCGTTTCCTTCAATTTTTACAGTAATACTACTATCACCTTTTAGCATGGAACCCATCATTACACTTGCAGTCATTGCACGCCCCAATGCTGCAGAAGCCGTTGCCCACGTATCATGTCTTCTTTGTGCCTCGCTTACTGTTTCTGTTGATCGAATGGCATATGCTCGTACCTCACCATTAAAACCGATTGCCTTTACTAAGTAATCACTCATGTATGTAATTCTCCTTCCAGATGTTTAAAATTCATTGTACTTGAATTCTCCTATAAAGAAAACTCAAGCGTTGAGCCTTTACGCGGGGCAAGAGACTTAAAGTTCGCCGAAAAAACTTTTTCGGCTGCGAGATAATGTGCCAAAGCTTTTCTTAAGTTGCTTAAGCGTTTAGGAAAGTAGAAATAAAAAATTTATCCTGTCCCAGTAGCTAAAATAGGAGGTTGCAGTTTTAAAAAGTGTAACCATCTATCTATTTCGCTTATAAATAAGTTGTAACCCCTTTAAAGTTAGTAACGGGTCAACAATATCAATAATCTTTGCCTCTTGTGCAATTAAACTCGCTAAACCACCTGTCGCAATAACTGTCGGATTTCTTTTTGACCCTGCTTTCATTCTTGAAGCAATGCCTTCTACTTGACCAACATATCCATATATGATTCCTGATTGCATCGCTTCAATCGTATTTTTACCAACTATATTATTAGGTGGTACAATTTCAATACGAGGGAGCTTTGCCGCCTTCGTGTATAGCGCCTCAGTAGATATATATATTCCAGGGGCAATTGCTCCGCCCATATAGGATCCAGTTTCATCTACGAAACAGTATGTTGTAGCAGTACCAAAATCGATAATAATTAGTGGAGCACCATATTCATGAATCGCTGCCACTGCATTGACTATCCGGTCTGCACCAACTTCTTTTGGATTTTCGTACTTAATATTTAGCCCTGTTTTGATCCCTGGCCCTACGATTAATGGCTCGATTCCAAAATATTTTATACACATTCTCTCTAAAGAATTCATAATCGGAGGTACAACAGAAGAAATAATAATTCCTTCAATATCCTTATATGAGGTACCTTCGTGTTCAAATAACGATTTTACCAACAAACCATACTCATCTTCTGTGTTATTTCGGTTCGTAGCAATACGCCAATAATGCTTTAACTCATCATTATCATATACACCTAATACGATGTTAGTATTTCCTACATCTATAACTAGAATCATATGCTCACCAACTTTTTATAAAATAATGGGCTTTAGAAATTTTCTACTCATTGTTAGATAACCAAAAAAATATTACCATAAAAAGCACATAAAGAAAAATCATTGTATTTATTATCGATAGTATTTTTGATTCTTTCCATTCATAGTCAAAGTAGAAAAGAAAATTTCTTTTTACCTATAGCTAAAAAGAAAAGCTGACTACAAAAGTCAGCTTCGAAAAATTATTTATTCATCTTTTTTATCATCTGTCTTTTCTTCTTTTGTAGCAAAGTTTACCTTTACATCTGATGAATCAGGCTTTTTTAATTCCCAAGGTTTTGTAGGTTCAGTTGCTACTTCTTCATCAGGCAAACTCCCGTGATCATATAAATGACGAATTTGCTTTGCATCAAGTGTTTCAACTTTTAATAACGCTTGAGCAATCACTTCTAATTTATCACGTTTTTCAGTTAATATGGTTCTCGCCTTTTCATAACAATCTTTAATGATTCTTTGGATTTCTGTATCAATATCATACGCAATTTTATCCGAATAATTTTGTTCATTATTGATATCTCTACCAAGGAAAACTTGGCCTTGAGCATGACCAAATTGTAACGGGCCAAGCTTTTCACTCATACCAAATTCAGTAACCATACGACGTGCAATTTCAGTCGCTCTTTGGAAGTCGTTAGAAGCACCTGTACTTACCTCACCGAAAACAATTTCCTCAGCAACACGTCCACCTAAAAGACCTGTGATTTTATCTTTCAACTCAGGTGTTGTCATAAAATAACGGTCCTCTTTTGGCAACATAACAGCATAACCACCAGCTTGCCCTCGTGGAACAATTGTTACTTTATGTACCATATCAGCTTCATCCAACACAAGACCAATCACTGTATGGCCACTTTCATGGTAAGCAACGATATTTCGTTCTTTTTCGGAAATCACACGAGACTTTTTAGCCGGACCAGCAATAACTCGGTCAGTTGCTTCGTCAATATCTCTCATATCAATTTTCTTTTTATTTGTTCTTGCTGCAACAAGTGCAGCTTCATTTAACAAGTTCTCCAAGTCCGCACCAGAAAAACCAGGTGTACGCATTGCAAT
Organism: Bacillus andreraoultii; assembly: GCF_001244735.1. GTDB lineage: Bacteria > Bacillota > Bacilli > Bacillales > Caldibacillaceae > Caldifermentibacillus > Caldifermentibacillus andreraoultii. The sequence goes on along the minus strand of NZ_LN868934.1, from coordinate 62,928 downwards.
TGTTTTTAAATCGACAGAACTATCCAGTGGTTTATTTCTAGCATGAACACGTAATACGGCTTCTCGACCTTTAACATCTGGGCGATCAACTGTAATTTGTCTATCGAAACGACCTGGACGTAACAAGGCTGGGTCTAAAATATCAGGACGGTTTGTTGCTGCAACAATAATTATTCCTTCATTCGCATTAAATCCATCCATTTCAACAAGCAATTGGTTTAATGTTTGCTCTCGTTCATCATGTCCTCCACCAAGTCCTGCACCACGCTGACGCCCCACCGCATCAATTTCGTCTATGAAAATGATACACGGCGCATTCTTTTTCGCGTTTTCAAATAAATCCCGAACTCTAGACGCACCAACCCCAACAAACATTTCAACGAAGTCAGAACCACTAATTGAGAAAAATGGTACTCCAGCTTCTCCAGCAACAGCTCTTGCTAATAGGGTTTTACCCGTTCCTGGAGGCCCTACTAATAGGACACCTTTTGGAATTCTTGCGCCAAGCTCAGAAAATTTCCTTGGATCTTTCAAAAACTCAACAACCTCAACGAGTTCTTGTTTTTCCTCATCTGCTCCAGCAACATCTTTAAATCGTACTTTTATTTTTTCATCTGTATATAACTTTGCCTTACTCTTCCCAAAATTCATTACACGGCCACCGCCGCCTTGGGATTGATTTAGCAAGAAGAAGATAAAGAATATCAAAATAATAAACGGAATCATTGACGTTAATAATTGTATCCATCCGCTTGTTTCTTTTGCCATAGCAAAGTTTATTTTTGTATGTGTCTGATTCGCAGCTGTTTCAATTCTTTCTAGCGATGTCGGACTACTCCAGACATTTACTGTAAATCCCTTTTTATCATCTGCATTTTTCATTTTACCTGTGATGACATAAACTTGTCGTTCCGGCTGTACAGTAAAGGTATCTACATCACCATTTTCCAAATGAGTAACGAACTCATTATAGGTCATCTTCTCGTTAGCTTCTTGCCCACCGGTAAAGATACTAATAACACCGATTAACACTAATAAAACAAGCAAATAAAATACCGTGTTTCTAAATATACGATTCATCCTTGACCTCCTCTCAAAGGAAACAAACTTATTAAATAGTATCATAGAAATTTAAAGAATTACAAGGATTTCAACATCCCTTATATTTCTTATTTTTATAAAAAAGGCAATCCCATTTATCCCTTATTAAAATAAGGTATTAAAGTTAAAATAACCATTATCCTTCATTGCTATAAATTTTCGGTTTTAATACACCAATGTACGGGAGATTTCGGTATTTCTCCTCATAGTCTAATCCAAAACCGACAACAAATTCATTTGGTATAACAAATCCAGCTAAGTCAGCCTTTAAGTCCACTTTACGACCCTCAGGTTTATCTAAAAGTGTAACAATTTTAATAGATTTTGCTTTACGGTAATAAAATAAGTCAACTAAATATTTTAATGTCAAACCACTATCGATAATATCCTCTATAATTAAAATATCGCGTCCCTCTACAGAAGTATCTAAATCTTTAAGTATTTTTACTTCCCCAGTCGATACCGTTCCACCATGATAGCTTGATACATCCATAAAATCAATCTCAAGATATGTATCCATTCGTTTTATTAAATCTGCCATAAACGGCAAAGCACCTTTTAAGACACCAACGACTAATGGAAAGCGGTCCTTATATTCCACAGTAAGAATACTTGCAATTTCACTAATTTTCTTTTGAAGTTCTTCCTCTGATACTAATATTTTTTCAATGTCCTGATTCATTAACCTTGCTCCTCCTAGAAGTCTGACTGTTTTATGTATTGTAAGTAAATTGGTTTCGTATTAGAAGAATACTCTCCTTCATAAGCCGACCTTTTTAATAAAGGAACCCATAAAATATTACCATGACAATCAGTAACAATCGGCCACTGACCCCGGTCTCTTTTCGGAACCTTATAGTCAATAAACAGTTTTTTTATCTTCCTTGACCCGTTCATTCCTTTTACTTGAATTCGATCTCCACTTTCTCGAGTTCTAACATAAAGAGGAAAACCAGTATTAGCGTCCATGATAAAATAAGCGTCCCGATTAAGGTTTTCTTGTAAATCATTCGACATGAATAATCGATCCCCATTCGGAAGAGTAATCGATTCGCCCCTTTTCCATTCATATTCGTAGGTTGTTATCGAAAGAGATGAAAAAGTAAATATGCATTTTTCATAGGAGCGGTATACACGTACCTCGTCTGGCAAATGTATTTCCATAGATGGGTTCGGTTTCCTTATTAAATCCATAATTAATTCAATATGTAAGGATGATAAATTTTCAGGCAATCGACTATGGTAGAGATAGTTTAATATTAGTTGAATACATCTTCTTTGTAAAGGTAAAGGCACCTCTAAAAAGTCCTTTATTGAAGTTATTTCACATTCATCGTGACCTTCAACAATATTTTTATTATATGCCTCTTTTGCCAAGTCCATTAAATAATTTTCATCTTCTGTCATCCATTCACTAAATCGTTGAAAATGAATATGGACATTTGGATTTTCACTTTTTAAAAATGGTAGGACCTTTTTTCTGAAACGATTTCTCGTATAAATGTCCATCACATTTGTTGGATCGTAAACAGGTTTTAATTGATGATTGTGTACGTACTCTTCAATCTCCTTTTTTGTAACACATAAAAACGGCCGTATCACCAACCCTTTTGCAAAAGTTCTTTTCACTTGAATACCGCTTGCTGCCTTTTTTGTCGTTCCCCTCGTTAAGTGCATGAGGATTGTTTCTATTTGATCATCGCCATGATGAGCAAGAACAAGGAGTGGAATTTGAAGTTTTTCCATTACTGATTGGAAATATGAATAACGTAATTCTCTAGCGACAGCTTCGGAACTTGCACCTGGCTGTTCCTCTATTGCTTTTGGAACGTTAATACGTTTTCCTTCAAATGGTATATTCCAATTTTCACAAATACTCTCGACATATTTCATTTCTGCAAATGATTCTTCCCCACGAAACATATGGTCGACATGAGCAACAGTAATTGTCAAGTTCCAGTCTTTTTGCACTCTTTTTAGAAAATATAAAAGGGCTAAGGAGTCTGGTCCTCCTGAAACACCAACTAACACACAAGACCCATGTTGTAATAATTGATGTTTCTGTATAAACTTTTTTACCTTAACCTCAAATTCATCCATAATTGACAACCCTTTACCAATTGGCATATTTACCCTATATTTTACATGATTGTAATTAATTTTTAAAACATTTTTTCTTACCTTTTACAAATGTAGGTTTACAATCATTCTTCAATTCATCGCTAGAGTAATCGCTCCATAATATACACGACGTAAATAATACAAATGATAGAAAATATAAAAACTGTTTCCAACGTATGGCGACTACCTTTTCTTCTTTTCTGTTTTGTCTTTGTATGGCGTACGGATCGATTGCTATAGTTTTTTGTTGGTTGTTGATTAATTACTATATTTTGTTGTGTATTTTTGTCTTTTCCTTGTGAATGAGTAAGTTTTAATAACTCCTTTTTCATTTCTAATGCCGATTTATATTTCCCTGTTATCGCTTTAAGTAGTAAAGGTTTATATTGTTTTAACTCCTTATTTTGATCGATTGCCCTTTTTAATTGTGTAAGGCAATCTCCTTGCTTATTAAATCTTTTCGGATAAAAGGCATTTATCATAATCATTGCAACGGCAAATAAATCATATGTTGGTTCTGCCCTTCTACTTCCGAGCCCCCAATACCCACGATCAAAAAACTCAGTAAATTCCTTGATTGCCCTTCCTTCTCCTGTAGTTCCACCCACATCTATACAACGCATTTTCACTGGCGAACTCGTTACAAGGAGATTATCTGGTTTTAAATCACCAAAAACCCAACCTTGCCGATGTAAATCGTTTAAATCCGATAGTAATTGTGAAATTAACACAGGTAACCATACCGTACCATTTTGTCTAATAAAGGTGAGAAAGTTTTTCCCTTCTATATACTCCATAACATAAAAAGGTACTTTTTTATTATTTCTTACCCAATCATCGACGTCGAATAAAGAAGGCCCGAGGGAAACCCCTTGGGCCTTGGAAAATGATTTCAGAACATTTACTTCAGAAGTAATGGTAACGTGATCATCACTAATCTTTATGGCCACTCTTTTTCCGTTCCAGTCAGCTAAATATACAATTCCGTTTGCACCACGGCCCAGCTCTTTAATAATTGTATAACAATTGTGATGCCACTTTCCTGTTATTACCATCCCAATAGATATATTAAATGGACTCTTCATAGTAATCGTCATGACGTGATAGTAATCCCTTTACTGAATGTTTTTTCCTAAAGTAATTCATCGCCTCTTTTAATGCTGGACCTGTTGGTGTTATACCACTTGCAGTTAATTTAGAAAAAACAGAAGTTAAGGTTTCTAATTTCGGTGTCCAATCTAATAATTTTTCTACTTCCTTTCCTTTCCCAGGAAATACAAAGAGAGAAAATTGATTATTTCCCATTCTAGCATTTAAACTGAGCGAAAGATCTAGTAGGGCTTCTTTCACAGTTGGTAATTTATGCTTCATACTTGCACTATTATCTACAAGAATCAATACTTCTAAATTAACCGTTTCATTTAAATCATCTACTACTTCCAGAACTTCACCTCGTTTTTCTGGTGGAAGTTCTTCAATACTTACATGATCCCCTAGTATTTGTCTAAGTTCTTTATTAACAACACCTTGAATTGTTTGTGTCATTGCTTTCCTTGTTACCATTTGCACCGTTTGTGACAAGGCTTGCGCATAGACAATCTGACTTACTCCTCCACCTTGAGTTGCTATTCCTTCTATCTCCCGCATTCCTTGATCATCAATAACGTCATTTTCCATTACACCAATGACATTAACTGTAATGCCAAACTCATTCGCTAATGCAGCAATTGCTACAGGATCTTCTCCATGATTTGAACAACCATCCGTAATTAATAGTATTTGCTTAATTGTCCCCGTTCTCAAAATGAATCCCCTCCATAGTACTTTTTACCATCATTGCCCTATTGGAGGGGATTTATACTTACATCTACTGTTCTTTTTTTAACCGTATCATCCGTTTTATCTCATGTCTAATTACTCCAAAAGCAACCGTTCCGTTAATTGCTAGTAATCTCTTAACTACGCACCTTTTCGTAATGATATTGCTGGTATAGGCTTCCACTTTGGATTATTGTGATTAATTTTTGCCACTAAAACCGTCATATCATCATCAATATATCCATCACTGGAACGAATAACTTCTTCCATAATAATGTCTGCTACTGCTTGTGGATCATCTGTTTCTAGTTCTAATATTTTTCTCTTTAACCATAAGTCCATGTTCTCGATATGTCTCGGTCCTTCAAAAATCCCATCACTCATCATTATTAGTAAGTCACCAGCTTTTAACTGCTCGCTCACAACATCAACTTCGAAATCTTGAATGATTCCAATTGGTAAATTGCTCGCCTGAATTTTAATAACTCGATCTCCTCTTTTAATAAAGCTTGGTGTTGAACCTACTTTTATAAATTTTGATTGTGCATCCTGTAAATCGACAATCGCTAAATCAAGTGTTGCATAAACCTCATCCGTTGTTCTGAGTGAAAGTATAGAATTAATCGACTTAATCGCTATTTCTTCGTCAATGCCAGATTGTAATATTTGCTCTAACAACGCCAATGTTTCCTTACTTTCTAAATACGCCCGCTCACCATTTCCCATCCCGTCGCTTATTGCTAGCGCGTACTTTCCTGCCCCTATTTCAATTGTCGTGTAACTATCCCCTGATACAAATCCCCCATTTTTTGCAGCATAAGCAATTCCTGTTTCAACAACAAAACGTTTTGCTGAACGGAAAGTAGCATAACAATAATCATGTTTATGTTTTCCACACTCTTCACTGTATACAACAATTTGCTCACCTAAAATATCCGATAGAAGTGGTGCGATTAATTTTTCACATTGCCCCATTCCACTACAGTATGGAATGGTGATATCGATATCTACATTACCTTGGTCTAAATTGTATATTTCTATATGATCCACTTCAATTCCAAATGATTGTAGTGCATCTAATAATTGGTCCTCCTGCTTCTCATGATTTTCTCGCTCTTTTTGAATTTCTTTAGCAAAATTCGCCATAACTTCTGAAACTCCGTGCAACTGTTCTGCAACTAATTTTCGACTTTCTTTAATTTGTTGTTGTAACTTTTGATCCGCATGAAAGTAATGGAGTTCATTCTGAATTGTATCAATTACTTTATCACTACGGACACATCGACGCTCCCAATCCCAAACTGTTTTGTTTGATAAAACACCATTATTTTCTTCTAATTCATACATAATACTTTTCATCGTATCATATGTTTTATTGTAACCATTAGCAGCCCAACACTTTTCTTTTTTAAAACACGTCTGACAAGTTTTTGCTGTAACATTGGCAAAAAAGTAGTCAACTTCCATATCAGGATCCATTCGTTCCGCCGCCTCTTGTTTTTGGAAACTTGTCGCTAACGCATGAAATATAGAGGAAAATTGCTCCACCCTCCTAGCTGTTGCATCGCGTATTTTTCGTACATAAGCTTGTTGTTCTGCGGAATGTTCGGATGTGCCCGGAATATGTTTTGCAATTTGGCTTGTGAATAGCCTTGGCGTTAAAATAAAAATAATGGTGGCTAATAATGTTTCATATAAGCTAGTCATTATTGAACCTGACTGGTTACTATATAACCCTAATAATAAAGTGGCGACGATAAGACCAAAGATGGTACCTGCCTTTTTACCTTCTTTAAGCAAACCGCCAAGTAAACCACTAAATGCAAGTAGACTCATTTCAGGAAAACTGTTAATATCTGCTAAACCAAATATTAGCCCAGTGACAACTCCTACAGTTGAGCCAACCGTTGCACCTGCTGTAAAAGCAAATATTAACACTAAATAGCGTGCAAGAATATTTGCAACAGTAACCTCCTCAAATGCCCACCCCATTGCACCGGTCATCATTGAAGCAATTAATATTATTAAGCAAACTAATTCTTCCGTTTTTAACGCTTGTCTCCTTTTTGACATAGATAAAAGTGGAATACTTTGCATAAAAATCATTGTTAATACAAAAGCTAGTCCTGCTTCAACCGTTGCCATTAAAGCATTATAAATTGTTAGATCCCCTACAGTAGCATAGCTCCACACAATCCGCCCTAAGAGAACAGAAGCAAGTACAATAAACGGTAATATTTTTGATTCATTTCTCGTAAACCATTTAACTATTTTATTTAAAACGAGAAAGAGGCTAATGATCATAAACGAATATAGTGCATTCGTTATGGAAATTGTAAGTGAACCAGCAACAATTCCGAAAAATATTAGCGGTGATTTATCTTTTCTTATATAATATGCCGCTGCAAAAAACGGTAAACTAAAAGGTGAAAGCACTGACAAAATGAAAGCTCGTCCTAACATGAAACCAAAAATAAATAATACAAATCCACGTCTAAATAACACCGACTCTAATTTATTCCGCAACGACTCTAGTAAACTATGTAATGAAAACTTAAAATCTACTACTTTCCTCTCTTGCATTGGTTCCATATAGCTCCCTTGAATTTTTCCCGTCATCTTTACAAACACCCCTCGGTCTTTTTTGTTTATTATAGGCGATTGGAAGATAAAAATTTGTCAAAAAAGATAGACGAACTATAAAAATATTTAGACAATTGTCTACAGAAAGGAATAAAAGAAAACAAAATTTGCCTCACCCAATTAACTAAAACATGATGAGGACACTGGATAGCGCTAGTAAAGATAAGACTTATACAGTTTCGACAAAATTCCAGATAAAAAAACAATGAATAAAATTGTAGAAAAAATGAAGGAATATGGAGCCTCCATTTGTTTGAGGATTTTACGTGTAGTATTGAATTCACCATCGTTTTTTGAGGTCTTTCTCTTTGGAGTGGATAAAAATAATAAAGGTCCAATCCTATGAAAAGATTAGACCTTTATATATCGAACTATGAAAGAAGACTATAAAATATATATCACAAGCTATTATTTATGTTAACAAGTGTATTTCTCATTAACAAATACTTGAAATTGAACATTAGGAAACCTGCAAATAAGCTATAGACAGCAAGTTAACCTCTTCTAGCACCTCTACCTCCTCTTTTTGATTCAGTATGGCGTTTTAATGAGGCTAGGCGGTCTTCACTATCTTTCAAAAAACGCGCCATTTTTTGTTCAAAATTCTCTTGTGGTTTACGGTCATGGCTTCTTCCTTGACGTGAACGATGACCTCCACTTGGTCTTTCTGGTCTATCTGATCTTTCTGTTCTTTCCGGGCGATCTTGCGCCTTTTTAATCGATAAACCAATTTTGCCATCCTTCTCAACATTCATTACTTTCACTTCAACTTGATCGCCGACTTTCAAGAATTCATTAATATCCTTTACATATGTGTCAGCAACTTCACTGATATGAACTAAACCTGTTGAGCCCTCTGGCAGCTCGACAAAAGCACCAAAATTAGTGATTCCTGTTACTTTACCTTGCAACTTGCTGCCTACTTCGATTGACATAAAAAGAAACTTCCTCCTTAAAGTAATAAAAAAGTACACTTATTTATATTATAGACAAAATGTTTTTTAAGTGTCAAACAATCAACTATTCCAATAATTTACTGTTCTGGGACTGAAAATATAATTTCCCCATCATCAGATAAATAATATTCTTGACGTGCATATTTACCAATATATTCATCATCTTGTAACTTGGTAATCTCTTCTTTTAAAATTTTTTGATTTTCTTTCAGCTCTTTATACTGGGCTTGTACTTCCTTTAATTTTGTTTCTTTTTCAGTAAGTGTTTGAGATTGGGTAACCAAAGCTTGAATGAAAACAAATAAGATGATGGCAACAAAGACAAAAAACACAGTTAGCCTGCGAATGAGCATTTTTTTCTTTCGCTTTGCATAGATACTTTGTTGTTCTTGATAGTTTAAATAGGATTGATTCAATATTGGAACTCTATTCTTGTCTACACTCATCCACACAAGCCCCCTCACTGTCTTTTGAATTTACTTAGTTTATTAATCATCCACTTTATAACATTTGCAACCTTTTTAAAAGCAATGTTCCCCTTTATTCTAACTGATTTTGGTACAGCTTTCCAGATATATTTCCCCAAATAACGAAAGGGCTTCATAATAATTTTATAAATCGTATAAATAATCTTCCAAATGATTAAAATAATTCTTAATAATAATTTTCCAATTAACACAACTACAGATAATAAAAATGTCAACAGCATAACAATTGGTTTCACAAGTAAATTAGAAAACAAATTCACTCCAAAACGATATGTCCGAATGGTCACGTGAATGATCTGTTCAAGTAGACGGGTATATATGTTTTTAAGAAGACTTTGATAAAATGCAAAGCCACATAGAAGAGCGAGAAAAATATAAAATCGTATTTCTCCATTGTTAACTAAATAAAGAACATAAAAAATTAAAAGAACTTGAAGTATCCAAAATAAAATATCATTTATTGCACGGATATATACATTCCTTTTTGAACGGTTAAATAAGCGGCTATACGTATCCAAAGCCGCTCCAAAGTAACTCCCCATACCAATCATTGCGATCATCGTATAAAATTGTACTGTTAAACTCATTTGAACAACTTGCTAAAGAAACCCTTAGCTTTATCTCCTTGGTGGTCGTCAAGGTAGACTAAGTCGAATATTCTTCCTTTAATAGACACAATGCCTTTATCGACGTCTAAGTTTTTCATTTGCAAATTTTGGCCACGAATTGCTAAATATCCCATAACCGTTTCTAAAAGGAATTCCTCATTATCAAAACTCTCTACTTGTTTTACACCTGTTATATCTAATGTTTTACGCCCTCTCATTATGACATCGTGGTCTTGAACAACAGATTTTTGATTATTGGATTGATCATAAAATTGATTCACCATACATCCCCCGATTCAATCTTGTTCTAATTCTTATAAATAGTTATGCTCGTCCTGTTTGTAATAGAACTAGAATCAAGTAAAGGGGACTAAAAATCAATAACCATTATTCATTGATTCGTTCATCTTTAAGAATGGTATACATGGTATTTGCATCTTCCTTTTTCGTCGTTTCTTGTAATTTATCTATTTTAACCGTAACAACCCGTTGGCCAAACTTAATAACAAGTTCATCGCCCACTTGCACTTCAGAGCTTGCCTTAGCCGTTTTCCCATTAATTGAAATTCTTCCTTGATCTGATACTTCCTTTGCTAATGTTCTTCGTTTAATTAAGCGTGATACTTTTAGAAATTTATCTAGTCGCATATATTCTCGAAGTCCTTTCCTATTATAATCCTTTTTCCTTTGCCTCATCCCAGAATAAATCAAGTTCTTCTAAACTAAAATCCGAAAATTGTTTTCCAGCTTCTTTCACCTTTTTTTCTATATAATTCATTCGTCTTACAAATTTTTGATTTGTTCGAATTAATGCTTGCTCAGGGTGAATGGATAAAAATCTAGCAATGTTAACCATTGAAAATAAAAGATCTCCAAACTCAATCTCAACATCACTTCTTCTTCCCTTTGTTTTTATCTCTGTTAGCCATTCATCTAGCTCTTCTTTTAATTTCTCGATAACTGGATCAATATCCTTCCAATCAAACCCTGATTTTTTCGCCATTTTTTGCAATTCATATGCTTGCATAAGCGCTGGTAGTCCCTTTTTCAATTCAGTAAAAATAGTTGATTTCTCTCGTCCTTCACTTTGTTTAATTTTACCCCAATTTGTTAATACATCATGCACACTGTTTACTTTCGTATCGCCAAACACATGTGGGTGTCTACGAATCATTTTACTTGTTAAAGCTTCAATTACATCATTTATATTAAAAAATCCTTCGTCCTCGCCAATTTGCGCATGAAGCATCACTTGTAATAACACATCACCTAACTCCTCGATTATATGATTGTCGTCTTTTTCATCAATTGCCTCAAGGAGTTCATAAGCCTCTTCAATTAAATATTTTTTCAACGACTCATGTGTTTGTTCCTTATCCCAAGGACAGCCATTCGGGCCTCTTAATGTAGCAATAACTTGACGTAAAAAATGAAAATCTTTATAAAGAATTTGTTCATCTTTTACTGGTGGAACATATAAACTCACTAGATTATTGATAGAAAAATTATGATCCAGCATATAAAGTGGAACTTTCCTTACAAGTTCATTTGCACTTCCTGCACTTTCAATCATATAAATTTCGTATGTATCTGGAAGTAATTCCATTAGCTCTAGTTTTACATTTGATGCAATCATTTGATCATATACTTGAGCAATGATTATATGCTGGTTTAATTGGACATCGCTTTTATGGAAATTGGTCCCATCGAGTAATTGAAATCCGTCAATTGGATCGATTCGTACGGATTGAAATAGTGCGTCTAGAAAACTTTGTCCACCACGGAATTCAATTTCCACCCCTGCTTCTTCCCCTTGTTCAATTAATAACTGCACCGTTTTTTCAGCCACTAACGGGTGCCCTGGAACTGCATAGATAAGGTCACCATTTTGGACCTCTTGAAATAAATGGTTTACTATTTCTTGATAAACATCCTGAAACTGTCCATTTTCTTCATAAATAAAATCATAAGCAGAAAATTCAATCCCTTCCGCTTCAAGAGCTGAAACAACTGGATGTTCTTTCGTACGGAGAAAGACTGGATCATTAGAGTCCTTTAATAACTTATAAATGCCAAACGGAAGCTGATCTATGTCTCCTGCCCCAAGCCCTGCAACAACTATTTTGTTCAATATTTTTACCCTTCCTTCTAAATGATTTGCTTCTTTATTACTTCTTATTTATAAATTTTATTTTATTACCTAGAGGAAGTAATGCTATTTCCTCATTAGTAAAACATTGACTGCGTAGTAATGTTATTAGATAAACAGTTCCCCCGATAAACGTTGCACCAAGTGCATAAAAACTAGCAAACATTCGGCTAGTAAGTTGAAACGTTAATGGACGACATACGAGATGAAAAATAACAATCGATGAAGCCATATATAGTAATGATTTTAGTAAGCCTCTAAGAAAGTTCCACGTAATGAGTCTCATAGGTATTACCTGTTTCAATCTCCATACTAATAAAAATATCATAATTCCTAACGAAAGAATCGTAGAGATTGCCGCCCCCGCAGTATTGAATTGACGGATAAGAATTCCGTTAGCAATTAATTTTGTCATACTACCAATGATAACTGTGATCGCTGGATAATAGATAATCCCGAAGCCTTGCAAGACGGAGATTATCGTTGTACAAACTGTTGATAAAATAATTGCTATGACAAAAATCCGTAAAACATTTGAACCTGCATCATTTTGAAATAGCATCGTATTGAGATGATTCATAATCATAATAAGACCAATGGTAGCTGCAAGACTCACCGCTAAACTTATTTTAAAAGCAAGCCTTATATAATATGCGACTGCCTCTTTACTCCGTTTTTTCATTACTGCGATCATTGGAACGACTGCTAACGAAAGCGATGTGGCTAAAACCATTCCTAATTGGATTAAAGGCTGTCCCCGATCGTAAACACCCTTTAGTATTTTTGCCTGTTCCATATGTATACCAGCATTTTTTAATAACGGGTAAATTTGAAATGAATCAATCAACTGAAATAAAATCAAAGTTAAGCTACTAATACAAACAGCGATACCTTGAAACAATACGGTTTTAATAACAACACGTATTCTTATCGTTTTCTCTTTTCTTTTGCTTTTCTTGTAATGACGTAAAAAGAAACATGCGATAATAATTGCCCCACTTAAACTACCTAGAACAGATGCAACAATTGCCCCCTCGCCTATTTCATACAAAGAATATCCTTTATTTATCAAAACAATGGAGAGAATTAATATAAGTGATACTCTTACTGTTTGCTCGCCTACTTGAGATAAAGCCGTTGGAACCATATAACCTTGACCTTGGAAATATCCCCTTATCACTGATAAAAATGGTATCACTAAAAACGTACACGACACTAGTTTTATTAATGGTTTGAGCTGTTCATCTCCCATTTGATTTGCCAATAAACTTGAACCAAAATAGGTTATAAGAAAAAGAATAAAATTGAATAGAGCGACTGCGATAAACGAAGGTAATAATATTTGGTTTCCGACCGATTTATCTTTTCCCTCTATATTTTCAGCATATAATTTTGAAATGACAACTGAAAAGCCATATGTTGCAAATGCCACAGCGATTCCATAAAACGGGTAAATTTGTTGGTAAATATAAAAACCAATATCACCAACAATATTTTGAAAGGGTACCCGGTAAACTGCACTTAACACTTTAGAAAATAATGCGGCAAGAGTTAAAATCATTGTTCCCTTAAAAAGTAACTTTTTAGGGCTTTCTTTCAATTCATCCATATGAACACCTACAAGAGAAATTTAATACATAATACCCATTTTATTATAAAACAACAAAAGAAGACAGACTAACTGCCTTCTTATCCATCCTATATGAATTTCGTTCTTGAAAACAACTTAATCTTTTAAGTAGTAATTATTTGCTCACATAGATGTCTATTCTATATAATTATATATCCTAAACATTCGTTATTTACTGCTCCATTTGTCTTGCTAAAAACCCTGCTGCTGTCTCAGCTGACTTTTTCTCCACTTCACCCATGGTATGCTCTTTTGATAAAATAATAACCGTTCCTATTGGGTCACCATTCGCAACAATTGGGCTAATCGTATAGGAAGTTAAAGTTTCTTCATTTCCTTCTACTAATGAGATCGTACTTTCAGATGTTTCTAAAATGGTTGTCCGCTCTGCCATTGCTTTTTCGACGAGTTCACTAATGTTTCTGTTTAAATATTCCTTTTTCGATCCACCAGCTACAGCAATAACAGAATCGCGATCACAAATTAATACTATACTACCCAGACTGTCAAAGAGTGCTTCAGCATATTCCTTTGAAAAGTCCCCTAACTCACTAATCGGAGAGTACTTTTTCAAAATAACTTCTCCATCTCGATCAACGAAGATTTCTAACGGATCTCCTTCCCTAATTCGTAAGGTTCTCCGGATTTCTTTTGGGATAACAACACGACCTAAATCATCAATTCTACGTACAATACCAGTTGCTTTCATCTGAAGTTGCCTCTCTTTCTTATGATGATTTTCTTACAAAAAATGATTATCAACTTACTCAACCAGTAAGTCCCCCAATAGCAAAGCCATATAAAAAAGATGGGCTTTGTTTGAATTGGAATCATCATCCTTATATACAATTATTATCTTTCATATGGTAAGTTCTATTCATAATCTAAAACTTTTTCTTCTAGTAAGTATTATTGGTATTGTTGGAAAATTCTACAAGACCACTTAAAATAATAGAAAAAGACAATANCCTTCTACTAATGAGATCGTACTTTCAGATGTTTCTAAAATGGTTGTCCGCTCTGCCATTGCTTTTTCGACGAGTTCACTAATGTTTCTGTTTAAATATTCCTTTTTCGATCCACCAGCTACAGCAATAACAGAATCGCGATCACAAATTAATACTATACTACCCAGACTGTCAAAGAGTGCTTCAGCATATTCCTTTGAAAAGTCCCCTAACTCACTAATCGGAGAGTACTTTTTCAAAATAACTTCTCCATCTCGATCAACGAAGATTTCTAACGGATCTCCTTCCCTAATTCGTAAGGTTCTCCGGATTTCTTTTGGGATAACAACACGACCTAAATCATCAATTCTACGTACAATACCAGTTGCTTTCATCTGAAGTTGCCTCTCTTTCTTATGATGATTTTCTTACAAAAAATGATTATCAACTTACTCAACCAGTAAGTCCCCCAATAGCAAAGCCATATAAAAAAGATGGGCTTTGTTTGAATTGGAATCATCATCCTTATATACAATTATTATCTTTCATATGGTAAGTTCTATTCATAATCTAAAACTTTTTCTTCTAGTAAGTATTATTGGTATTGTTGGAAAATTCTACAAGACCACTTAAAATAATAGAAAAAGACAATATAAACATACTAACATTAGTAGCACAGACCAAGGCCATGGTTTGTGCTACTATTTTCATAGTAGAAGTGAAGGAAGGTCGAACAGCCTCTAGGACCAATAAAGAGTCCGTATCAAAAACAGACCAACTTCACAACCTTATTTGAATCAGTTTAGTATGTTGGGTCCTTGAGATCGTGTATAAGAAAATGGAATCGATAAGGTAATGTGAAGACTTCTATGGTTGACTAAAAAGGAGAAAATAGAATCATGAAACATGTTGTAGCCTTAGATGTGAGTATGGGAAAAAGTACAATGGTCATTTACAATCAGTATCGTCAATGTGAAGTAGAAAAAGAGATTGAACATAATCGTCCCTCTTTTGAACAACTTCATAAAACGCTTCAAACACTAACTTATCAAGATGGACAACCACCTGAAATTGTCTTTGAAGCAACCGGTGTATATTCCAAAGCATTGGAACGATTTTTTCAAGATTATGATTATACATATTGCCGTATTAACCCACTTGAAGCGAACTTACAAATGGCTTCGATGCGCCGCCAAAAAACAGATAAAGGCGATGCACATGAGCTAGCGAAATCGCACTTTCGAGTAGAACGTGAACAGACGTATCAAGAAGATGAATACTACCAACAGATGCGTGGGCTCACACGTTACTATGATGAGTTAGACAGTGAGATTACGCACTTATATAGCCGTTTACACGCTATCCTTCAATTGAGTTTTCCAGAATTGGAACAGCTATTTACGAAACGTTCTGCGCTGTTTTTGAATATCGTACAATTGTATCCACATCCTGATGAAGTGTTAGCCCATTCAAAAACGGTCATTCGCAATCGATTAAAGGCAAACACACGAAAAAATTTGTCTTTAAAACGAGCAGAAGAGAAAGGAATCGCCCTCCTTGAAGCCGCGAAAACTTCCTATCCAGCCATCTCAAGAGATGATGTACGTTGCGAACAAGTCAAAGATTACGCAAGACGCATCGTAGACTTAAAAGAGAGGAAAGAACAGCTTGTAAAGCAGATGGTTGAGCTTTCTAATGAGCGCACAGAATATCATGTACTTCTATCATTTCCAGGAATAGGGGAAACAACAGCTGTTCGAATCATTGGTGAGTTGGGTGATATCAGGCGTTTTAAAAATCATAAGCAGTTAAATGCCTATGTGGGGATTGATATTATGCGTTATCAGTCAGGTAATACCCATTATAAGGACAAGATTAATAAAAGGGGAAACAATAAACTACGAAAAATTTTATTCTTTATGATTAAAACGATGATTACACTACGCCAAAAAACAAAGAATCATCTGGTGGAGTATTACGACAAATTAAAAACGCAACCTCTGAGAAAGCCTCATAAAGTTGCGTCAATTGCTTGTGTGAATAAGTTCTTAAAAGTAGCATTTCACCTTATTGCACACAACATTACCTATGATTACGAAGCAGCATCCACCTGTTCGTAAATGGTTTAATTAACTATAACATACTTGACCTTGCGAAAAAAACAAAAAATCGTTAGGTCTTTTTGGCATTCGCTAAATTTATGATTGGAGGAAGGGGGTACCCCCTTCCTCCAATCATAAATTTAATTCTTAAAAAGTATTGTAAAAGTACTTGACTAGAGGTAAGAAAAAGGCTGTCCCATTTCAATTGGCTACTTCAATGAATACTCCATTCTTCACCAATTTTGTGGACAGCCACAATTTATCATTTTACATTCAATCCCCATTTATAGTAGTAGGGAATTCTGATGAATAAAGTTAAACAACATTTACTTCTTTCTTTAAGATTTGAGGTAATCCTTTTACAATCTTATCTAAAGTTGGGAACCAATCTTGATTAGGTATTTTGTTTATATAAATAACGA
Source organism: Bacillus andreraoultii (assembly GCF_001244735.1). Taxonomy (GTDB): domain Bacteria; phylum Bacillota; class Bacilli; order Bacillales; family Caldibacillaceae; genus Caldifermentibacillus; species Caldifermentibacillus andreraoultii. The sequence goes on along the minus strand of NZ_LN868934.1, from coordinate 45,943 downwards.
TTTTTAACTTTTCACCTTCCATACCGTATCCAACCGTACGGCCAAATGGTTTGCAAAGATCAACAAGATCTTGAATATGAATGGTTTTCGTTACTTTATCAGTAAAGAGTAGCATAACTTCATCTTTATCTCTTTTAATTAACTCAACCCCAGCTTGTTTTGCATAAATCTTTACTTCAGAAATTAGGAATAAATTAGTCACTTCTGTTGGATAATCTCCATAGCGATCAACCATTTCATCTTGTAATTCCTTAATATCCTCAAAATCAGTAATCCCACGAAAACGTTTATACATTTCGATTTTTTGGTATCCATCATGTATATATTGATCTGGTATATAGGCATCAATTTGTAAATCAATTTCCACAGCAATATCTTGATCTGCCTTTCCTTCACCCATTCTCTTATCAATTGCTTCTTTTAACATTTGTGAATACAAATCAAAACCAACCGATTCAATAAATCCATGTTGTTGCGCACCAAGTAAGTTCCCCGTACCACGGATAGATAAATCACGCATAGCAATCTTGAATCCAGAGCCAAGTTCTGTAAATTCCTTAATTGCTTGTAATCTTTTCTCTGCTACTTCTGTTAGCACTTTATCTTTTCTATAAGTAAAGTAAGCATAGGCAACTCGACTTGAACGACCAACACGTCCCCGCAATTGGTAGAGTTGTGACAATCCCATTCGGTCCGCATTTTCAACAATTAACGTATTTACGTTTGGAATATCGATACCTGTTTCAATAATAGTCGTACTTACTAATACATCCGCTTCACCATTTAAGAAACTTAAAATAACATTTTCTAGTTCCGTTTCACCCATTCGACCATGGGCATATATAATTCTAGCATCTGGGACGAGCATAGAAAGTTCTTCTGTCTTTCGATCAATATCCTCAATGTTATTATAAACGTAATAGATTTGACCATTTCGAGCTAATTCACGCTCAATTGCTTCTTTAATTAAACCAGGGCTCATTTCCATAACATATGTTTGAATTGGGAAGCGATTTTCAGGTGGTGTTTCAATAACTGATAAATCACGAACACCAAGTATCGACATATGCAATGTTCTTGGGATTGGTGTTGCAGTTAAGGTTAAAACATCGATATTTGTTTTTAACTTTTTAATCTTTTCTTTATGAGTAACCCCAAACCGTTGTTCCTCATCAATAATTAATAACCCTAAATCATGATACGTAATATCTTTTGATAATAAACGATGAGTCCCTACAACAATATCAATGGTGCCGTTTTTTAATCCTTTGATTGTTTCCTGTTGTTCTTTACGTGAACGAAAACGGCTTAATACACCAATTTTTATCGGATATTCTTGAAATCTTTCACGCATCGTTTCATAATGTTGTTGCGCTAGTATCGTAGTTGGAACTAAAAACGCTACTTGTCTCCCATCACAGATTGCCTTAAATGCAGCTCGTAGCGCTACCTCAGTCTTACCGTATCCAACATCACCACATAGAAGTCGATCCATTGGGCGCGGCCTTTCCATATCCTTTTTAATCTCTTGAATTGAACGCAATTGGTCTTCTGTTTCTTGATAAGGGAATGATGTTTCAAATTCACGTTGTAATTCTGTATCAGGAGAAAAGGCATATCCTATTGCCGCTTCTCGCTCAGCATATAGCTTAATTAAATCTTCCGCGATATCTTGAACAGATGATTCTACCTTTCGTTTCACACGTTTCCATTCAGAACCACCAAGTTTATATAATTTTGGTTCCTTACCTTCTGTTCCAACATATTTCTGAACTAAGTCAATTTGATCAACTGGAACATAAAGCTTGTCACTTCCTTGATATTGGATCTGCATATAATCTTTATGAATACCATTTATCTCTAACGTTTCAATTCCTAAATATTTACCAATACCATGATTTACATGAACAACATAATCACCAATATTTAACTCAGAATAATTTTTAATCCGTTCAGCATTCGATATTTTTTGCGAACGTGACGACCTTTTTGGTGTCTTTTTATTAAATATTTCATTCTCCGTAATAACAGCAATTTTTTCCATCGGTAATTCAAAACCGAAATTTAGCTGACCTTTACTTATTTGTGTTTTTCCAATTAACAATTGCTCACCGTGTAAGTTGTTAACTGCGTTCATTGAATAATCTGACAAGACGGTTTCTAACTTTTCTACACGATTTTCATCTGCTGCAAGGAAAATAACCGTATAATCACTTTTTTCCCATCGTTCTACTTCCGATTTTAAAACATTCATTTGCCCATGGAAATTTTGCATTTGTTTACTAGATAAGTTTAAAATGTTTTGCGGATTCACATGTTGTGTATGTCTTAAAAATAAAGAGAAATAGACGGTTGGGATTTTTGATGCCTGTAGGATTTTCCAAAAGTCATGATTAACTTTTATTGAATGAACAAATTTCCCTTCACTTAATAGATTTGTTTGCCATTCCGCATCTTCTTTATCTAACGATTCTTTCATCTCACTAACTCTACTGATTTCATCTATACAAACGATAGACTGCTCTCCAATATAATCTAGTAAACTTGCTGGTTCATCATACGCTAATGATAGATACTTAAATATTTGGTCTGGCAGCTGTCCAGAACGTAATTGCTCAATATCGTATTGCGTTTGTAGTATGAGTGACTCTTTAACTTTCTCATCTTTTACTTTCTTTAAGCTGTTAGCTAATTCCTTTTCAAGACGGTCAGCAGTTAAGAGATAATGCTTTGGCTCAAAAATAAACTCAATTGCAGGTCCTATCGTAATATGATTTAATTTTTCCATAGAACGTTGATTATCTGTGGAAAAAAAGCGAATTGAATCAATGATATTATCAAATAATTCAATTCTGACAGGATTACTCTCAGTCAAAGAATAAATATCTATGATTCCACCACGTATACTGAATTCACCCGGTGCAGATACCATTTCAGTTCGGACGTAACCCATTTGAACAAGTTTTTGTAACACTTCATCTAAGTCAATTTCATCATCAAGTTGCCAATGGAGAATTTGATCTTCCCATAGAGTTTTCGGTGGTAATATTCTCCTTAAACCGGCAATTGGTGCAATAACTACTCCTTTATTATTTGTGCAAAGAAAGTTAAGTGCTTCTATTCGTTGGGAACGTAGCTCAGGACTAGAAACCCCTAAATCCGCAATCGTTAATTCATTTGTTGGATATAAATAAATGGGATCCGTTATTAATTGTACAAAATCCTCGTATAACTTTTGGGCTTGAAGTAGATTATACGTAACAATTAGAAGAGGTTTATTCATCTTTTGATATATACTAGCCATAAAAACTGTTCGCGCAGAGTTTGATAGACCTGCAACTAGTTGTTCCTTTAACCCTTCTTCTAAACCATTTGTAATTGACATGACGTCATCTTTTTCCATTAATGTATGAACTAGCCCTCTCATTCTTTGCCTCCTCTCTTTCAACATGAAGTCTAATATAAGTATGATAAGCGTTTTATATTACTAATTCTCTAAATAGTCTGTAAAGATAATCTCTATTTCACCTTTTCTCTAAATAGAAAAATGCTTTGGAAATCCAAAGCTAGTGGATAATATAATCAGTTTCATAATTGCTCGGATTGATTGAAAAAGATTCATGACAGTTTTCACAAATACTCTTAACCTCAATATTCCCAGTAAGGTCGTACTGTATCATATTCATTCGTTCATCTTCCGTTAACTTATGAAACCCAAGTTGTTCATAATTATATTGTTTTTCATCCAATGTACCTAATTTCGTACCACAATATCTACAAAAGTAATGAATTGACATACACACTCACTCCTCTAATGGTAAATGAACTTTTACTTATATGTTCATTATTTACCGTTCAGGAGTCGTTTATTCCACCCGTTATACAGAATTCAGCTTTACTTACGATATTTATTCTTCAATTGTTAAATATATTCATAACATCTATAAAAGGTTTCTCTAGCCACATTTCAGCGGCTTGCCCACTTTTCTTAATCATTTCCTCAATAAGTGGTTTTTCTTCTGGTTTAAACTTTCCTAACACATAGTTTGTGACAGGTAAGCCTGCATCCGGCCTTCCAATTCCAATTCGTATTCGATTAAATTCTTGTGTTCCTAGATGTTTAATAATGGACTTCATGCCATTATGTCCGCCAGCACTCCCTTTATACCGTAATCGGATTTTTCCAGGGACTAAATCCAATTCATCATAAATAACAAGTAGATTTTCTTCGGGTAAGTTGTAGTAGTTCATTAACGGGACAACCGCTTCACCGGAAAGATTCATGTATGTCATCGGCTTTAAGAGAATTACTTTTTCCCCGTTAACGACTCCTTTTCCAAATAAACCTTGGAATTTTGTCTCTTTTAGCTCTATATTCCACTGGTTACTGAGGAAGTCAATTACTTTAAATCCAACATTATGTCTTGTTTCGGCATATTGTTTCCCAGGATTCCCCAACCCGACAATCAACTTCATATTCTCCCCTCCTTATTTAAGTATACCTGTCAAAATATATCGTTACAAAAAATTTCATTGTAGAAAATGAAAAAACTAAAGAAGGGGCTGTCCATTGTAAAAGACCAACCTACCAAACTACTGGAGTATATTCATCCAATAACGGTTGGCGTTGGTGACTTATGGAGCAGCCCTTCTCCTTATTCTTCTCTACCTTCTAGGTTATCAGGTATACCAGGTTCTTGTTCTTCACCTGTACTAATTTCTTCCTCTTGCTTTGGTGGTAAAATAGAAGCAATTACTTGATCATCATCATGATTAATGTCTAAAGAATATTGCTGTTTTATATCCCCGACAGTAATTGTTTCTCCTACTTTTAAATTTTTCACATCTACTTCAATTGTATCTGGCATTTGATTCGCACTAGCCGAAATTGATAACTCATGAATCGCTTGTTGGAGAACCCCACCATCTTTTACACCTTCTGCATCATTAACTAACGCAACCCGCACATCCGATGTAATAACTGTACTTGGATCAACAGCAAAGAAGTCGACATGAATAATTTCTCTTGAAAGTGGGTCAACCTCATAATTACGAACGATCGCCTTTTGCGTTTTACCACCTACGTCTAAAGAGAACATTCCATTTTTCCCAATTTTGCCTAACTGCTTTTTAAAATCTGCCCGTTCTACAGAAATTGGCGTGGTATGAACATCTTTTCCGTATATAACAGCAGGAATACTTCCTTTTCTACGTAATGAATTATTTGAAGCTCTTGACGACTTTGTTCTTTCTTGTACATGTAAAACAGCTTCCATCGATTTGGACACCTCTTTTTTCTTACTTATTCATTAATAATATGTCCAAAACATGGCTAGTTAAATCTAACTTAGATGAATTTATATTACTCAATCATCTTTTATCATTTCTTATATACTATTTAATTTTACTAAAACAGGACACTTACTGATTTATGTTCGAATACACGAATAATTGCTTCTGCTATTAATGGTGCAACCGATAATTCATTAATTTTATCTATTAATTGTTCTTCTTTTAGTGCAATTGAATTTGTTACAACTAATTCTTTAATTTTCGAATGCTGAATACGTTCAATTGCTGGTCCAGATAAAACAGGATGTGAACAACATGCATATACTTCTTTTGCACCATGCTCTACTAACGCATTTGCTGCTAGTGTAATTGTCCCTGCTGTATCAATGATATCGTCAATAATAATAGCTGTTTTCCCTTCAATATTACCAATAATATTCATTACCTCAGCTACGTTTGGACGAGGACGACGTTTATCAATAATAGCAATTGGTGCTTTTAAGCGGTCTGCCATTTTGCGTGCACGAACAACACCACCATGATCAGGTGAGACAATGACTACATCTTCAAGGTTTTTCTTTTTAAAGTAATCAGCTAAAATACCACCGGCCATTAAATGGTCAATAGGTATATCAAAAAAGCCTTGAATTTGTGGAGCATGTAAATCTAATGTAATAACCCGAGATGCACCTGCCGTTTCCAGTAAATTAGCCACAAGTTTAGATGTTATCGGTTCACGAGAACGCGCTTTTCGATCTTGACGAGCATATCCATAATAAGGCATAACAACATTAATTTTCCTTGCAGAAGCCCGTTTCAAAGCATCAATCATAATTAGTAGTTCCATTAAGTGTTCATTTACTGGGTTACTAGTTGATTGGACAACAAATACGTCACAGCCCCGAATACTTTCTTCAATGTTAATTTGTATTTCCCCATCACTGAAACGATTAACCGTGCATTTACCAAGGCTTACACCAATTACTTCTGCAATTTGCTCTGCCAACTTCGGGTTGGAATTTAAAGTAAATAATTTTAGCTTATTATCTGGGTACTGGTTGGACATGATGAACCTCCTGGTTAGTCTTTTTTTATTCGTTTATTTATATAGTTTTCCTTATTAACTTGACGGGCACGCGCAATAGAAAGTGCGTTTCCTGGCACATCACTGGTAATCGTCGAACCAGCGGCTATGTATGCACCTTCACCAACTTCTACAGGGGCTACTAAATTTGAATTACAACCAATAAAGGCACCGTCATTTATCTTTGTCTTAAACTTATTTACACCATCATAATTAACCGTGATTGATCCACAACCAATATTTACGTTACTTCCTACTTCCGCATCTCCAATATAGGATAAGTGTGATGCTTTACTTCCCTTACCAAATTCAGCCTTTTTAATTTCGACAAAGTTCCCTATCTTCACTTCATCATGTATCATTGATTGAGGCCGAATATGAGCAAACGGGCCAATTTGTACAGTTGCACCAATTTCACTATCAAAAGCTACTGATTGTCTAACCGTCGTTTTATTTCCAATAGAGCAGTTTACAATTTCTGTATTTGGTCCGATTACACAATCATCACCAATACTTGTGTTGCCTTTGAGAATCGTCCCTGGATAAACAACCGTATCTTGACCAATTTGTACGGATGCATCAATGTATGTTTGTTCTGGGTCAACTATTGTAACGCCATTTCTCATATGCCACTCATTGATTCTCTGCTGCATAATTTTACCAGCCTTTGCAAGAGCAATACGATCATTCACACCTAACGTTTCGTTAAAATCATCCGTCCGATAAGCTGTTACAGTTTCGCCCGCTTCTTTTAATATTTCTATTACATCTGGTAAATAGTATTCATTTTGAGCATTATCATTAGATACTTGTTCTAACGCATTAAATAAAGCTGTATTATCAAAACAATAGGTGCCAGCATTTATTTCTTTTACTTTTCTTTCTTCATCAGTAGCATCCTTTTGCTCAACAATTTTTTCGACATACCCTCTATCGTTTCTAATAACACGTCCATATCCAGTTGGATCATCTGCTATTGCTGTAAGGACAGTCGCTTTTGCACCTTCCTGAATATGATAATCCATCAAAGCTTGTATTGTTCCCGCCCTCAATAGCGGTGTGTCACCACAAACGACAAGAGTAAGTCCTTGCTTATCTTGTAATAAGTCCTTCGCTTGCATGACTGCATGGGCAGTTCCCAACTGCTGTTCTTGCAAAACAAAGTCACAATCATTCCTTAACTCTTCCTTAACTTGATCTGCACCATGGCCTACAACCGTTATAATTTGGTCAGCACCTACTTCTTTCATTCCGTCGATAACGTGCTTAACCATCGATTTACCACAAACAGGATGCAATACTTTATAAAGTTTTGATTTCATTCGGGTCCCTTGACCTGCTGCTAAAACAATCACATAACGTTTTGACATGCGCACCCTCCATATACCTTTTTATCCATTATTGAATATATATCAATTAGAGACATATTTCAAGGAAGGATGTGATATATATCGGTGAAAAAAAATTCATTTGTGACATTAATTTCAATGAATTAGCTATGTATGATCATCATTGACAATATCTATTTTATTTATTGATTTTATTTATTCATTCTAAGTGTTTTGGAAATTTAAAAAAGAGCCTTACACTCGTAGGCTCTCAGTTGCACTTTCTATTCAGGATGCCCCAGCTTCTTCTAACTCTACTTCTACTTCTCCTAAACGATGGTATTCAGATAACACCGCTTCTTGAATTTTCCCTCTAGTAGTAGAGTTAATTGGATGGGCTATATCTCTAAATTCACCATCAGGAGTACGTTTGCTAGGCATCGCTACAAACAATCCATTGTTACCATCAATAACACGAATATCATGAACAACAAATTCATTATCGAGAGTTATTGAAGCGATTGCTTTCATTCTTCCATCCGTATTCACTCTTCGTAATCGAACGTCTGTTACTTCCATTCGTTTCACCACCTTAAAGTAGACTTAATAATTTAATTTCTACAAATTTTTTTATATTCCTTCTTCTTTGATAAACTTTTTTATTTTTTTATCGAAAGAAGTAATAGAAAGTTATTTAAAAGGTTATCTAGCAGGCTTCTATTAACTATTCGTAAAATAGTTACCTTCATGAACAGATATTTGTTTTTCTCGTACATCTACATTTGAAAGTTTAACTAGTGAGGTGTATTGATCAATTAATCGGTCCTCCACCTCTTCTGATTCAACTAAAACTGCAATACCTGCATAACTTGCATTAAATTCATTTAGTAGACTAATCATTCCATTGATTGTTCCGCCCGCTTTCATAAAGTCATCAACAATTAAAACATTTGAACCATCCTTTAAGCTTTTCTTTGCCAACAGCATTGTTTGAATTCTCTTCGTGGAACCTGACACATAATTAATACTAACGGTTGAACCTTCTGTTATTTTTGCGTCCTTTCTTACGATAACAACAGGAACGTTTAAGTATCTTGCCGTTCCATATGCTAGAGTAATTCCTTTTGTTGCGACTGTCATTACTGCATCAATATCCTTATCGGCATACTTGGAGGCAAACATTCGTCCAACTTGATCCATTATCGTTGGATTCCCAACTATATCTGCCATGTATAAATAACCACCAGGCAGTAGCCTATCAGGATCAGCAATAATTTGGCAAAGTTCCGAAACAAAGGGTTTTACTTGTTCTTCATTAATTTTTACAATATATTTTACTCCTCCACTTGCACCTGGGATTGTAACAAGTTTCCCAATCCCTTGCTGATCAAAGATATCTTTTAATATTGTTAAATCCTCACTTATTGATGACTTTGCCGCCTTATATCTTTCTGAAAAAAATGTTAACGAGATTAACTCTCTAGGATGGTTTAATAGATAGTTGGTCATGTCAATAAGCCGCTCACTTCTTTTCCAACTCAAAAAAAATCACCTCTAAATACGAATATTTTAATTAATATATTATATTAATATTCGCATTTTATCAAGATGATTTTCGTTTATATGTAGAAATATTCGTATTACAAAAGTTCGTTTTTCTTTCCTAATATTCGGACAGCATAAACTTGATTACAATAACCTCTTAATCCATTGTATAGTCTTTGCATTCGTGAATCATGTTGGACTAATCCAAATACTGTCGGACCACTCCCGCTCATAAGTACTGCATCCGCTCCAAATCTTTTCATATCTTCTTTTAAATTTTTCACTTCTGGATAACGCGTTAACGTGACTGATTCAAGTACATTGCCTAAATTATTACACATCGATTCATAATCACCGTTATGAATTGCTCTTACCATCGATTGTGTACTAGGGTGATTAACTGTATTTACGTCTAAATGTTCATATACCTCTCCTGTCGATACACCTATTGATGGCTTTGATAGTACAACCCAACAATTTGGAGGGGGCGGCAAAGGAGTAATTACTTCTCCTCTTCCTTTCGCTAGAGCCGTTCCACCATAAACACAGAAAGAAACATCAGATCCAATCTCTGCCCCTATTTTTGCTAATTCGTCAATTGATAAACCAAGGTCCCACAATTTATTCATTCCTCTTAAGACAGCTGCGGCATCACTACTTCCACCTGCTAATCCTGCTGCAACTGGGATATGCTTTTCAATAGAAATGGAAACACCTGTATTTATATTAAACTTGTCCTTCAATATTTTAGCCGCCTTATATGCCAAGTTTCTTTCATCATCTGGGACAAAGCGAGTTTGCGATTGGATAATAATTCGATCATCTTTAATTAACTCAAGCTCCACACGGTCTGCTAAATCAACTGTTGTCATGACCATTTCCAATTCGTGGAATCCGTCTTCTCTTTTATAAAGGACATCTAATGACAAATTGATCTTAGCTGGAGCTTTGACAAGAAGTTTCAAAACGTCCACCTACTTTAATCGGAATGTATAATTTTGTATTATTTTATCACATAACTTAATAAGAAACGAATGCGAGTAAAAAATCTGTTAAAATAACAAAAAATCCGAGGAGAATCCCCTCGGATGAGTCACAGTAAATTATTTGTTGTTTCTAGGTGATTTGAAGAATTACTGCCTATTTTTTAGTTGTTCTTCAGCAATCTCAATTGCGCGTTTCACCATATTCCCCGCATCTCTCGCCCGAATACCGCCCCAACCTTCCTTTTGGACGACATCATAAAAACCGAGCTCCTTTGCTAATTCAACTTTCATTTCCTCAGACATAATTCCTCTTTTTCTACCCACAGCGACAACCCCTCTCATACTGTGACATTTTTAGCTTTTACGAATCATGCTTCAAACATTCACGGAAAAAAGTGGCTTAACAGGACTTACAATACGATATAAGTTCCTGACATAGNCAATTTCATCTTTTGATGGCGTTTCATGAAAATCATGATATGAAATAATAGTATAAATAGAGTTTTTCACAGCAAGTGAAATAAGTTCAGAAACGAGAGTATCCCCAGTAAATAGTTCGATATCAATTACGTCGACTAGCTTTGTTTCAATCACTGTTTCTAGTAGTTTTTTATAATAACGAGTTGGAAGATCTTTCAAGCCGCCTTCCTTCTTCGTTCGAAAAGTAAAAAGAAGCGGAATTTGTTTTTGTTCTTTTCTCATTTGGCATAGTAGATTAATGACAGAATCTAAATGTTCAACTTTCTCGTATGCATCAGCACGCCATTCGATAATATCTGGTTCCAGATTCATAACAGTATTAAATTGTTTTAGCACTTCTTCATTAGTTTCCCCGATGATCGGTATGATTATTTTCGGCTTCCCTTCACCGATGACAATACCGTTAATATTCCATGTCTTCACATCCAACCCCCCAAGCTTTACAATTCGTTAAAATTAGTGTACCACATTGTCGTAAATCTAAGGAGGACTTGTTCGAAATGTTAACTTACTTTTCCTTGTAACGTACCCATATACAGAAACTAGCAATTTACTACATAGAGAAACCTGGTGTCAAAGCCTTAAGGCGAAACCGGAGACTAGAGTTCGCCGAAAAGAAAGAGAGTTTTTCGACTTTGATGTAATGCACCGAAGCCTTCCTAGTAGCTTAAAAAAAGGTGGACGATTCCACCTTTTATGCTTTATCTTCTTTCTTTTCATTCTTCTTTTTACTTCTCCATAACATGTACAATGAGACCGCTAATGCCCCGGTTAAAATTGGTTCTTTCTTCAACTTGTTGTCGCTTGTATAAAATGTGTCTTTGACGATTAAGTTTAAGTTTTGTGGTCGTTCGGCAAGCCGGCGCATGTAATAACCGAACCAGTCATTTCCGAATGGCATATATGTTGTCACATTGTAACCTTCACGTACTAATTCTTGTTGCAATTCTTGACGGAACCCATATAAAAATTGGAAATCAAAAGCATCCTTGGAAATATTGTTCATAGCAACGAATGATTTTAACTCATTTATAATGTAATGATCATGTGTTGCGATGGAAGTAAACACGCCACTTAATAAGCGTTTTTTCGCAAGTTGCAAATAGTTACGATCAATTTCTGCCTTTGACTGGTATGCTACATCTGGATTTTCTTTATATGCGCCTTTTACAATTCGAACACGAACATGTTCTAACTCATCCATCATTTCTTCTGCACAGAATAAATAACTTTGAATAACGGTACCGACATGATTGTACTCTAATAAAAGCGTTTTCAAAATATCGATTGTCGGTTGAAAATGAATATAATCTTCCATATCAATATTAATAAATATTTCGTACCGGGTTGCGGTATCTAAAATTTCCTTCATATTTTCTAAACAAAAATCATAGTCGATATCAAGTCCAAGTTGCGTTAATTTTACGGAAACATGACAATCTAAATGTTCTTCATAAATTTTGTCAAGAAGTCGAATGATTTGTTGCTTCGCGAGTCTTGCTTCTGACTTTTCAAAAACAAATTCTCCTAAATTGTCTACCGTACAATGAATACCTTGGTCATTCATTTGTTTTATCGTTCGAACAACTCCATCAATATCTGTACCAGCAACAAACTTTTCCGCACCGAGACGGACACCCCATTTTTTTGCTGCTTGATTCAACAATTTATTATTGGATAAGCCGATGAAAAAATCTCTCGTTAAATTAGCCATATCTCTTCCCCTTTCCAAAGTCCGTTTCATAATATAGGAAACAATTATTATATTAAAAAAAGGAAATTGCACTTAATTAATGGTTCTTTGTCAAATGTTGGGGTTAAGCTACCGCGCTTTCGCTTGGTGACCTTTTATTGTAGGTATGAAATAAAATTCATACCTACAATAAAAGGGGGATTATTTCTAGCCTAGATGGACCCCTATTCCTTTATACTTGTGTGATAACAATATTCTAGCTCTTGCTCGTTTGAAGTTTCTGAAACCATACGCATTCCGTTTTATTACCTTTGTGTGGTTATTTATTCCTTCCAGAAATCCATTAGAATAGCTATACATAAAACTATTTAAAATTTCTTTTTCCCAGTTTTCAAACGTCCGTATGCTGCGTAGAAATTCCTGCACTCCAGTATCTCTAACTAACTGATAAAACGTGTTTAAGCCTTCTTTGGTTTTACGCATACCTTCTGAACCATTTTTTTTCGCTTGTTTGAACCATTCACAATAAGCCTCTTTTAATTGATACGCCATATCTAGTTCCTTCGACATACCACGGTATCGATCTAGGTACCATCTCTCGTTTTCGGTTAGTTTCGCACTATCTTTGTAAAATACATATCTCATTTTTTTACACTTTTTCCGGTCATAATCATTCCAATCTGACTGAATCCGCCTTCTTACTTTATCAAGTGCCCAATAGATATAGCGACAAAAATGAAAATGGTCGGCTATAATTAGTGGATGATCTAAGGCCTTTCGTACAGCCGATTTAAAGGAATGGCTCATGTCCATAATGACTATTTCTACATTGGCCCCATACTTTCGTAAGTATTGTGATATTGTTTTTCCTTTTCTATTCGGTAATATATCCAAAGGCTCTCTTGTATCTCCGTTTGCGATGATTAACTGATACTTTCCTTCTTTGGTATCCCCTTTATACTCATCTATAGCGATTACTCTCGGGAGTTCCTTAACTTCCCCTACTTCATTTTCGGCAAATGCATCAAATCGTCTTATAACCGTTGAAATCGAAGTACCATATTGTTGAGCTAGTTCCTTAAATGTTTTGGCTTGAACACTTCTCACGTTTACAGCCTGATTCCACTCTTTGGTAAACCGTTTATAACGCTCCACAAAATTGTTTTTCTCAGGAAACCTCTTCTCGCAAGCATCACAACGATATCGTCTCTTGTTATAAAAGATATAGCAGAGGCGTTCAAACCACTTTAAATGCTTGATTTTCTGCATTCGATAATCATGAATTTGTCGTGTTTTGGCACCACATCTAGGACAAGTATGTGTGCGTGCTTCCATTTCAACAAACAACGCTAATCTGTCATCCATTTGTTCCACTTTTAGTATTTTTACGTCTTCTAATCCTGGCATAATTATGTTATTATTCATTTGCACACGACTCCCTTTCTTTAACTTGTTTCTGTCAATTCAAGTATAAAAGGAAATTAGGAGTCGTGTGTCTCTTTTTTTTGAATCTTTTATTAACCCCAACATTTATTATAGAGCCGGAATTTATTAAATAGACACCAAAATGCGCTCCCGAAGAGATCCATAGAATTCACAAAAAATGTGAGATTCCTAGAAGCTCCAGAGAGCGCATAGCGTTTATTCCAATATTAAAATATTGCTAAGTTACCCGCCAACCCTTAAAAAGGTTGCAATAAAATAACAAAAGAAAATACTATATATTTATAGTTTACTATTTGAAAATAGGAATATCAATCTTTTTAATTCAAATTGTTTGCTAAATTGTTTGAAGGTTATTTAGAGCGATTCTTGAATTATCAATATATGTTCCTGCAAAAACTAGTAAGAATACGAGTAAACATGTAAATATAAACGAAAATACTATTATGAGCTTTTCAATTTCATCCACCCAAAATTTTTTAGTGAAGTGGTCTGGAGTTAACAATTACCAAAAAGTATTTAGTAGTTAAATATTTTTGGATTTTTCCGTTTTAAATATCCACCCTTTGAATACTCCACCTCAAAAATTAATAATTTTTTATAAAAGAAAGTGAACATAAGACTGTCTATTTTTGGACATTTTTTCATAATTACCTTTTTCAATAATATGTCCATCAAGTAATACAATGATATTATCATAGAGTTTAAGAGATTCGTAGTCTACATGATGAGCGACTGAAACAACTGTCAAATTCTTGTCGTTTAAGATTAGTTGTTCAATTTCAATTGCAGTTTCTTTATCAAGTGATGAAGTAGCTTCGTCCATTAACAATATTGACCTATTTCTTAAAAATGCACGGGCGATTTCAATTCTTTGTTTCTGACCACCTGATAAATATTTTCCATCTTCTCCAACAGAATAGTCTAATCCCTTTTCATAAATAACATGATCTAAACCAGCACGGGAGCAAGCAAGAATGATATCTGTATCTGAAAAGCTATCCCCCAAATTTACATTATTCCGTAATGTATCATCAAATAAAAATGGTCTTTGATTGATCATAGATATTATTTTATAGTATGATAAAGTATTAATAAATTTAATATCTTTTCCGTCACAGAAAATATTTCCGGAATAATTTTGTATTCTTTTCTGAAGGATTCTTAATAACGTACTTTTTCCGGAACCAGAAGGACCTGTAATAAGAATCTTTTGACCTCTTTTTATTTTTATATTTATATTAGATAATATTTTTTTACCATCAATAGAATATGAAATATTTTCACATATTAATTCGTTTATAAATTTGATTGGTTCCTTGTCATTTGATTCTTCTTTATTAACATTTTCAATTACATCCTGAATACGGTCGCGAACTTTTTTAGTAGTTAAAATCTTACTATATTCTTTAAATATAGTTAGCGCTGGATTCATTACAGTGTTTGACAATTGTATAATAGCAACAACTGTTCCTAGTGAAATGGTGCCTTTTATAGCAATTAATATTCCATAGAGATTAACGAAAAAGAAACCTAAAATCCCAAGCAGCCCGACTACATTATCTGTTACTACTCTCCAATTATTTAGCTTTGCATAACTTTGTTCCACAGAACTATTATAATTATTATTCTGATCAATAACTTTTTCCTCTAACCCATAGCCCTTAATAGTATCTATACCACTAAATGCATCTCTCACTCTAGCTGTATATAGTTCGTTTTTATTTGTCCAATCTTCGGTTTGTTTCTTAATATTTTTTTTAGTAATATACGGAATTAAAGTTGGTAGGACAAAAACTAATATTAATAGAATACTCATTGAAATATTTAAATAAAANCTTCCATTTCAACAAACAACGCTAATCTGTCATCCATTTGTTCCACTTTTAGTATTTTTACGTCTTCTAATCCTGGCATAATTATGTTATTATTCATTTGCACACGACTCCCTTTCTTTGACTTGTTTCTGTCAATTCAAGTATAAAAGGAAATTAGGAGTCGTGTGTCTCTTTTTTTTGAATCTTTTATTAACCCCAACATTTATTATAGAGCCACATAGAAGCGGTTATCAATGGAATAAGTGCGATGGGAAGAGTCGAAATCAAAAATAAAAAGCAGCGAACAAAAGTTCACTGCCCACTTATACTAATTCTTGTTTGTCTTCGTAAAATGTTAGTTGTACCGTTTGCGTTAAAATATCCGCATAACTGTATGATACCCGTTCAAATGAATTTTCATCTTGATCTAACTCAATAACAAAAACGGCTGGATATGTCTCAGCTAATACACCTGTACGTTCAATCGTTTTTTTACGACCACCGTTAGCTTTCAACATGAGACGCTTTCCTAAATTACCATCAAGACTTTTTTTAATATCTGACAATGTTCTTGGCATATCTTCTACACCTCACTGATTATTATCATATCAAACCCTATCAAAATTGTCAAGGCTAAAATTTAAATTATATCAAGGATAAAATTTACTTGTCAACAACTTTATTTGTCATATTTCTACTTTTTTCGACATAAATAGCATTGCCTAATTTTCCAACCTTTATGTATGATAATAAAGTAAATTCTCTTTGCCCAAAATAAATTATTTTTCTCTAAGTGATACAAAGGATTTCTACAAAAAATTGCACTACCGGAATCCCAAAAGTGATGTTGATTCCATAGTAGTGCAAGCAGTTTAGTCACTTTTTGGATGGTAAGGCATCCCCATACGCAATACGCCCTTTGTCTCTATTCCCCCGATTCCTTTTTCACCAGTAATGGTATTCCGTAATATTTCCCATACGTGTGTTCTTTCAGTAAACGGGGTATAACTTAATTTTGAAACAATGTAAACAGGGTCTAAGGCATGAATATTTACTCTTGTTGGTGAGCTAGCAAAGTTTGCCCCAGCTGCAATTAATGATTCAAAGTGAGATTGACATGCTCCAGCAAAAATTATTAACTGATCTAAACTAGGAAATTTACTTCTTATTCTCTTTACCGTTAAAATGAAATCTTTAGAATGACGATATGCATTTAAATCGTTCATTCTTCCTTTATGTTGGGAATAGGAATCATGGCCAGTAATAACAAGTATATCTGGTCTAACTTCATTGACCCATTGTGGAACTCGATTCGGCATCTCCTTCTCATCACAATAGACCCCTGTAACAGGTACACCTAGTTTTCTATACATAGTTAAACATTTTTTTAAATAACTAGGGTCCCCGTCTATATGAAGGACTTTACCTGGTATTTGAAACAGCTGGAAATCTGCGTTATAACCAAGAGTAGATTCATATTCCTGTCTTTCAATAATTGTTTTATAATCTTGCCTAAATAAGTAAAAGGACTGCTCTTCTAATTTGCGAAATGGAGCCAAAATTTCATTTTTCTCCCGATGATCTAATACAATTAAATCGTCAATAGGTGCATCGGCTATTAACCTAATATCTTCTCCATACAATAGTGCATATGTGTTGCCATCCTCTTTAAATATCTCAATAACTCGAAATGGTATATCACAATGATACGACTTTCTCCCAACAATTTGATTTATCATTATCCCATGGCATTCACTCCATGTATATAGAATAAAAAGGCTTTTATACAATATGCAAAAGAAAACTTATCGGTGAAAAATAACAGCTTTATTCAAATAGTTCAAATAAAAAATAGAAAAAACGAATTGTGACAAGATATGTTCCTGTAACAACCCGTTTTTTAACTTTTTAACTTTTATGGAAATCTGCTAGTAGTTCATCACTTAATTGCGCAAATTCTTCAATTGCTAAAGTTTCTCCTCTTCTTGATGGATCAATTCCTGCACGATCTAATGCTCCTTGAACCCGTTCCTTTTTCTCTTTTCCTTGTTCAAGCTGACTAATTAAATTATTTAAGATTGTTTTCCTTCTTTGCGCAAAACAAATTTTAACAATTTTAAAGAAAAACTCCTCATCTTTCACTTGAACTGCTGGCTGTTTTCGTTTCGTAAGTTTGACTACAGCAGAATCAACATTTGGTTGTGGGATAAAAACTGTTTTCGGAACAGTCATAACAATTTCCGCTTCTGTATAATACTGAATTGCAATACTTAAAGATCCATAATCCTTCGTACCAGGCTTTGCAGCAATTCGGCTTCCAACTTCTTTTTGCATCATAATAACCATGGAGCGAAACGGTAAATGATCTTGTAAACATTTCATAATGATTGGTGTTGTAACATAATAAGGGAGATTTGCTACAATTGCTAAATCATCGATGCCCTCTAAATGTTGCCTTATTTCGTTATAAACATCAGCCTTTAAAAAATCTTGATGAACGATAGATACATGGGGATATGGTTGTAACGTATCAGCCAAAACTGGTAACAACCTTTGATCAATCTCGAAAGCAAGCACTTTTTTACACCTTTTCGCTAATTGCTCTGTTAAGGCACCGATACCAGGTCCTATTTCAATTGCTCCACTTTCATTTGTTAACTCTGCATAATCAACAATTTTATTTAAAATGTTCGTATCAATTAAAAAATTTTGTCCTAAGCTTTTTTTAAAGGTAAAACCGTACTTTTCTAAAATTGCCCTCGTTCGAAGTGGTGTTGCAATATCTTTATTCATGTATTTGTTCCTCCTGAAAAATTGTATGAACGGCCTCTATAAATAAATCTCGAGGAATTTGGAACATTAACAAACGTTTATATAACTGTTTACCATTTGTATAACCAATTTTTAAAATTTCTCCTAATCTTTCTCTACGCATTTTTGCAGATGGGTCACCAATTAGACGGTAATATATTAAGTCTTCTTTCGTAATTTCTTCTTTTGGCTCTGTCTCCATTACATGTGCTTCCTTTAGCGCTAATCGAATGGCATCAGGTGTGGCATGTTCTACCCCCACGCCCCTCCCTAATTTTCCTATGGCCTCTTTTTTGGGGATAAATGCATGTTTACAGTTTGGTACTCTCGCCACAATTGTTTTTCTAATTTTTTCACCCGGAAAGTCAGGATCAGTAAAAACAATAACCCCACGAGTCTGTGCGGCTAACTCAATTTTTTTTAATGTTTCTTCATTAATGGCGGATCCATTCGTCTCGATTGTATCTGCATCAATAGCTCTTTTTATGGCGACCGTATCATCTTTTCCTTCTACAACTATAATTTCCTTTATTTTCATTTTTACCTCCAATATAGACAATTCTAATTACGATTTATAGTGATTCCAATATTCATTTACTAGTGAAAATACTACATTTATTATTATTCACTTTCTTTCCAATCTTCTTTTCAAATGATTATAAAGTAACACAGCTAATTTATTTCATTACACTTTATTATGATATTTTCCTTTAGAAATGTAAAATGCAGAGGGAGTATTCCCTCTGCATTTTATTTTAATACTCTTACCTTTACTTTTTTATTTCCCCAACGATATGCATCACTTTTAGATGCAAAGAATACGTCAATTTTATGTCCTTTAATTCTACCACCTGTATCTGCGGCAACTGCATACCCGTACCCCTCAACGTATACCTTCGTTCCTAGAGGTATTACATTTGGGTCGACAGCTATAATTTTTGCATTTGGATTCGCACGCAAATCAAATCCTGTAGCTGTTTTCCCTGAGCAGCCGTTACAAGATGGTGTATATGCTGTTGAACTAACATAAAATTCTTTTCCTGTTTCACTACCACGAGAGACTACTTGTGTCTTTTCTGTTTTTGTACCGACTGCAACTACTTTATCTGTTGCCTCTTTTATTACCTTTTCACTTACCAATTTTTTTGAAACTTCCTCACCGTTTTCTAAGACAACTTCATACGTCTTTTCTATTTTTCCATTTTTCCCTTCTTGAACGACTTGTTGATTTCCTGATTTTAATGTATTATCCTTTTTCGTTATCGTTGCAAAATTAATTGGCTCTTCAACTACATCGGTGACTTTTTCAACCCGGGTGACTGTAACATTTGATTTTCCGTTAATCATTTTATCCAAATCCGGCTCAACACGGTCGAGTTTGTTTAGTTTAATTCCTTGCTGTTCTAAAAAGTCAACGACCGTAGTCGAAGTTGACCATACTGTTGAAGTTTTCCCTCCGTCATTAACGACGATCTGAAAGGCTTTTTCTAAATTAATTTTTAACCCTTGTTTGATTTTCCCATTTTTTGGAACGCTTAGCTGGTCATGTTTATTTACTTCAACTTGATTTTCTTTTAAAAATTCTTTAACCGTTTTGGTTGTTGTCCATACATTCTTTTCTTTCCCATCAATCGTTAACGTAACGAGAGATGCCGGATTCCAAACAATTTCCATCTCACTTTCCAGTTCCGTACTAATCTTTGGATACACATAGTCTTGTTTTTTATAGTTGATATTTTCCTGTGCTAACAATTCTTCTACCGTTTTCGCATGAGTGTATATTTCCTTCTCTTTCCCATCTGCTACCAAGGATACATTTTTCTTCGTTCCTTGATAAATGAATAGACCTGTTAATCCCGCGGTGACTATGAAACTACTAATTATAATTAGTACCTTTTTCCTTTTCTTACTTTCTGTAAACAGGCCTTTCACTTCTTTAAAATTCATGCATGGACCTCCTTTTTTTGGGGGTGCGTTCGTTGACATTGTCTATTAGGTGAACCTTTTAAAAGCCATCACATCCTCTACGTTGTTAATTCATGTTATGACTACTTTCATAGAAAAATGCACCTAATAATCTACTAAAAAAAGTATGGACGTTATAAATCTATGTTCTACATTATTGCATATATTCCTATTTTCAAAAAGAAAATCTTATCGACAGCATTCTTGTTACTAAGTAGGGATGATGACAGTTATCAGAAGGATTTGTCACATCCCCGATTATTTTGTCACTCTATACCGAAAATTACTTTTGCATTTTTTGTCGTTGCTTCAGCTACTTCTTCAAATGAAATTTCTTTAATATTTGCTATTTGTTCTGCGACTAATTTTACATATGCAGGCTCATTTCTCTTTCCACGAAATGGATGTGGCGCTAAATAAGGACAATCCGTTTCAATTAATAGCCGATCCAAAGGAACTTCTTTCGCTACCTCCTTTGGCTTTCTTGCATTTTTGAAGGTTACCGGTCCTCCTAATGAAATATAAAAATTCATCTTCAAGCATTGTTTCGCTGTTTCTACACTTCCGCTAAAACAATGCATGATACCTCCAACTTCTTCTGCGTGTTCTTCTTGCAAAATGTTTATTGTATCTTCTATCGCATCTCGCGTATGTATCATTATTGGTAACTTTACTTTTTTAGCTAATTGGATTTGTCTCCGGAACAATTTTTGCTGAACATCCCTCGGTGATTTATCCCAATGATAGTCAAGTCCAATTTCCCCAAATGCAACAATTTTAGGATGAGTGCATAAATCCTCTATCCAATATAAATCCTCTTCAGTACAACCAATTGCATCAACAGGATGCCAGCCAATACAACCATAAATATGGTCATATTTGTCAATTAGCTCCATTGTCTTTTCTATTGTCTTTCGATCAAAGCCAACGACAACGATATTTGAAACCCCTTCTTCTTCTGCCCTATTTATAACTTCTGCTAAATCGTCATTATAGTCATCTGCATTTAAATGGGCGTGTGTATCGAATAACATAGTCATTCTCCTTTAATATTAGTAAAATTAATCAAAGAAGAAATAATCCTTTTATTCATTGTTTACCCTAACATAGATATATTTCAGCCTTGTAACAATCTTGTATTATTTTGGGCACAATAGGATTTCATTCTTCTAATTATGATAAGATTGTATAAATCATAGCAAAATCGATTAATTCTCGACAAAAAAAGACTGCCTTCATTTATCTAACATACCCTAACGAGCCCATAATTAATTGTTCTTGGTGGTTCCCTAGAAAGTATGTTAATTGAAAACAGTCTTCAAAAAGTTTGTTTCTATAAGCTGCTTTTACTCTTGGAATTCCTAATCTACCCGTATTATTACCTTACTTTCGCTCCAATTGGTAAACGTTCATCAACCGTAGCTAAAGAAAGAATTCCATCCTTTTCACCAGATAAAATCATTCCTTCTGATAATTCACCACGCAACTTTACAGGTTTTAAATTTGTTACACAAATAACTCTTCTTCCAATTAATTCTTCCGGTTTATAAAACTCAGCAATACCTGAAATAACTTGTCTTTTTTCATAGCCTAAATCCAATTGGAATTTTAGTAACTTATTTGCCTTTTTCACCGGTTCACACGAAATAACTTTCGCAACACGGAGGTCTACTTTCAAAAAGTCGTCAATCGTGATCTCTGGTAATGTTTCTGGTTTATCTTCCTGATTTTTGTTTTCTTCTTGTTTCTGAACGGATCCTTGCATTTTTTGTTTAATATAAGCAACTTCCTTTTCAACTTCAAGTCTTGGGAAAATTGGGTCGCCTTTTTCTACTTTTGTATCTGAAGGTATAATGCCAAATTTGCTTAAACTACTCCATGATTGAAGACTTTCATCTTGAATATTTAATTGTGAAAATATTTTCTTCGGTGCATCCGTTAAAAACGGTTTTAACATAATGGCAACTCGTCGTAATGTTTCGGCAAGGTGAGCAAGTACACTTCCTAATTCTCCTCGTTTTGTCTCATCTTTCGCTAACTTCCAAGGCATTGTTTCATCAATAAATTTATTTGCTCTTGCGATAATATGCCAGATTTCTGACAAAGCAACAGAGAACTCCATCTTTTCCATTGCCGCTTCATATCGGTGGTAACCATCCACATTCACTTCAACAAGAGATTTCTCATACTCACTATTTGAATTTTCATAAACTGGAATAACACCATCAAAGTATTGGGTAATCATTGCAACCGTTCGATTTAATAGATTTCCTAAATCATTAGCTAAATCAAAGTTAATACGTTCCACAAAGTTTTCTGGTGTGAAAACCCCATCAGATCCAAATGGTACTTCTCGAAGTAAATAGTAGCGTAATGCATCTAAACCGTAACGATCAATTAACGTAACTGGATCGACGACATTCCCTTTAGACTTGGACATTTTTCCATCCTTCATAAGTAGCCATCCATGTGCAAATACTTTCTTCGGTAACGGTAAATCTAATGCCATTAAAATGATTGGCCAATAAATTGTATGGAAACGAACAATTTCTTTCCCTACTAAATGTACATCTGCAGGCCAATACTTCCGATACTTCTCATCATTTTCAGTACCATATCCTAAAGCAGTAATATAGTTTGACAACGCATCAAGCCATACGTATATGACATGTTTCGGATTACCTGGAACTTTAATTCCCCAATCAAAGCTTGTTCTTGATACAGCTAAGTCCTCTAATCCTGGTTTAATAAAATTATTAATCATTTCGTTTTTCCGTGATTCTGGTTGAATAAATTCAGGATTCTCTTCATAATATTTAAGTAAGCGATCGACATATTTACTCATTTTAAAGAAATACGATTCTTCTTTTACCTTTTCTACTGAACGGCCGCAATCAGGACAATTTCCGTTTACTAACTGGCGCTCAGTAAAGAATGATTCACACGGAGTACAGTACCAACCTTCATATTGATCAAGATAAATATCCCCTTGTTCTACTAACTGTGCAAATATTCTCTCAACCACTTTCACATGTCGATCTTCCGTTGTACGGATAAAATCATCATAAGAAATATCTAATTTACTCCATAAGTCTTGAATACCAGCAACGATTTCATCGACATATTCTTTTGGCGTTACCCCTTTTTCTTCTGCTTTCCGCTGAATTTTTTGCCCATGTTCATCTGTCCCTGTTAAAAACATAACGTCATATCCTTGCAAACGCTTATAACGGCTTATTGCATCCGCCGCAACGGTCGTATAAGCATGTCCAATATGCAAATTTCCACTTGGATAATAAATAGGTGTGGTTAAATAAAATGTTTTGTTTTCAGACATTCCTTGATCTCCTCATTTCCTCTAAAATAATAAAAACGCCCTCAGAGAGCGGTCCGAGAGCTGATTCAAATTTTTACTTGGAAAATATATCTATTATCTATCATAACCGCTTTTATGAAAAAAATATACATAAAAAACGGGAAAAGTGCAACTTAACGGTATCAGACGGATGTTTTAACAAATTGTTCAATTTGTATCTCGATATAATGTAGTGGCAATTTCCATTTATTGACGATATTCCGAAATATTGGTACTATTGTAGTAAATAAGTATATTATTAAAAAAATACTAGAAATTGAAATGGAATATTTTTCGAGAGGGGAAATTAAAATGAAGTCAACGGGGATCGTCAGGAAAGTTGATGAACTAGGTCGTGTTGTTATTCCTATCGAGTTACGCCGGACTTTAGGCATTAGTGAAAAGGATTCATTAGAGATATATGTCGATGATGATAAAATTGTACTAAAGAAATATAAGCCTAATATGACTTGTTTAATTACAGGTGAGGTTTCCGAAGACAATATTGTCCTCGCTGACGGGAAAATTGTATTGAGCCGTCAAGGAGCAGAACAACTAATTTCTGAGGTCAAAAAATCATTCAATATTCCTGAGTAAATCAAGGGTTATTAAAAAAAGGGCCTTCAGTCGCCCTTTTTTCCATCATTATTCGTTCCCCTTCTCGTTAACATGATAATGTTGATAAACATCTCTTTTAGCCATTTGACGATCCTTTGCTGTTTTCTTAATTGCTTCCTTAGACGTTTCGCCTAGGGCAATATAGTAATTTACATGTTGAATAATATTCATCGAACTCCAAAACGCCGCTTCCGGAAGACTGGTGTCTAACTCGTCTGCCCCTTCAATGATGAGACAAAATTCCCCTCGTATATCATTTGTATTTATCCATTCAATTATTTCTTGAAGTGTCCCGCGAACATACTCCTCATACCTCTTAGTTAATTCTCTACATATTGCTGCTTTTCGATTACCTAAACAATCGTATATTGCTTGTACCGTTTCTTTTAATCGATGAGGTGCTTCATAAAAAATGATAGCAGATCGAATCGTCTTCAAACTTTTCAGCTCTTCTTCCCGCTCCTTTTTCCTTCTTGATAAAAAACCATAGAAATGAAAGGGTTGCGGTTGTATACCTGAAGCGGTTAAAGCAGTTAATGCTGCATTTGCCCCTGGTAATGAAATAACATGGATTTCCTCTTTCACTGCATCACGTACTAGTTCATAACCAGGGTCAGAAATTGCCGGCATCCCAGCATCACTAACTAACGCGATGTTCTTCCCTTCTCGTAGTTGTTCAAGCAGATGGAGTCCACTCGTTTCCTTATTATGTTCATGATAGCTCGTTAAGTGTGTACGGATTTCAAAATAATTAAGTAGCTTCCTCGTATTTCTTGTATCTTCCGCTGCGATTATATCTACTTCTTTTAAAATTCTTACCGACCGATAAGTCATATCTTCTAAATTACCTATTGGAGTTGGTACGATATATAATATACCTTTATCCTTCTGATAGCTTTTTTGTATATTCACTATGACAATACTCCTTCAAAAACGCCTCTTTTTTCTTTCGTGATAGTTTCTTAAAATGATACTCCGCACTCATTGCCTTACTTTTTGTTTCAAAGCACTCATAATAGAGTAGTTTAACCGGTGTTCGACTTCGAGTATATTTTGCCCCTTTTCCCGAATTATGTTCCTGCAATCTTCTTTTTACATCAACTGAATAACCACCATAAAAACTACCATCTGCACACTCTAATACATAAAAGTAGAATTTACTTTCCTCCATATAGTATTTGCTCCACTTCTTCTGTATAATTACCATCCTTTTCATAAACGAATAATGGTGGGAGAATTTTTAAATCGGGCTTTCCATCTTTTATTCCCTCTACTAAAATGGTATTCGCTTCTTTACCAGCTTTTGGATATACAAAACGCAACCTTTTTGGCTCTAACTTATATATTTTCATTAGCTCTAATATCTCCATTAACCTTCCTGGACGGTGAACAAAAGCTGCTTTTCCACCGGGTTTTACTAACTGGCTACTCACTTTAATGGTATCTTCTAACGTACAATATAGCTCATGTCGTGCAATGGCTAAATGTTCGTTTTCATTTATAATTGTTTGTTTTGATATCGGAAAGTATGGAGGATTACAAGTAACCGTGTCGAATTTATTATATCCTAATTTACTCGGCATCTCTTTTATATCGCCATGGATTATCCCTACCTGCTCGTCTAAATGGTTATATGTAACACTTCTTGTTGCCATTTGATAAAGCCGCTCTTGAATTTCTACACCTGTAATTTTTGCCTTCGTTCTTGTACTAAGTAAAAGGGGAATCACCCCATTTCCTGTGCATAAATCAATGATATTTCCCTTTTGTATAGGTAAATAAGCAAAGTTCGCTAATAAGACAGCATCCAGGGAAAATGAAAAAACAGATGGACTCTGTATAATTTTCAAATCTTCTGCTAATAAGTAATCTAATCGTTCATCATCATACAAGTGAACCATGAAATCCTCCAATTTTTTATCATTTCATCATTAATCAAAAATCTTTATGTTTTGTTAAAAAAACCTTCCTAGTAACGGAAGGTTAAAATTACTTGTTTTTATTTAGAAACGAAAGACAAAACATACAGTCTCCTTCTTTTCTCAAACTACCAAATTGCAAGTTACATATATGAAATCCTTCTTGATAGAGTCTTGCTAAATTATCATAACCTTCACCGATATCTAAGGAAACCTTTTGCTGAGCTTTATTTTTTTTATTTGCCTTTGTCTTTCCTTTTTCTTGTTGCCTGTAAAGTGGTTCCTCATCAATTCGTTTTCGTAATAGTTCATTTTCTAGTTTTAAAGAATGGTTTTCTTCAATGATTTGAGCCAAGTTTTGCTTCAGTTCCCCCAACTGTTTATATAGCTCTCCTATTCTCTGCTCCATACTACTCACCGAATCAAATAGATCCTTTTTATTCATTTCATCCACCTCGTTAATCCGCGGCTTTAGAAGAAATAACACCTTCTTCAATCATTTCATCTAATGTATACTCAATGATTTTATTTTGTTTCATTAGTTCTATTTGGATAACTTGTTCCATTATATTTAAACCAACAACTCTACCACTACCATGAGAAGTGTAGATAAATTCTCCTAGATCCGGCAATTGTTCCTTTGCACTTTCATACTCATCATTTTCATATTTTAAACAACACATTAATCTTCCACACAAGCCTGAGATTTTCGTTGGATTTAATGATAAGTTTTGGTCTTTCGCCATTTTTATTGATACAGGATCAAAGTCCCCTAAGAAGGTTGAACAGCACAGCATTCGCCCACAAGGACCAATACCACCTAGCATTTTTGCCTCGTCTCGGACACCGATTTGTCTTAATTCGATTCGCGTTTTAAATATTGCTGCTAGATCTTTAACGAGTTCTCGAAAATCAACTCGTCCATCCGCAGTAAAGTAAAAGATTATCTTATTCCGATCGAATGTATACTCAACATCGACAAGTTTCATATCTAAGTTATGTGCAGCAATCTTCTCCCCACATATATCAAATGCTTCCCTTGCTGCGAGTCTATTTTCATCAACTTGTAACATATCCTTTTCATCTGCAAGGCGGATGACCTTTTTTAAAGGTAAAACAACGTCATCCTCTCCTACCAACTTATTGGCTATAACGACCTTGCCAAATTCGATTCCTCTTGCCGTTTCAACAACAACAAATTGATCCTTTTCGATGAAAATGCCGTCTGGGTCGAAATAATATATTTTTCCAGCCTTTTTAAAACGTACACCGACAACATTATACAAAAGCTGATCCCTCCTACAACTTTATCATCAGCTGTTCCATTAAAAGTGGTCCACTTACATTGGACTGTAATCTTCTTTTTGCCTCCAATATTAGCGAAATTTGCTCGGTTATTCGGTTATTTGATAATTGTAGTGCATATTTCTGCCAAGTGCTCGTATATTCAGGATATACAAATTCCGTATCATTATCTAAATTTATATATAACAAATCTTTATAAATAAAGAGTAACATGTCGAGACCGATGTCGATTTGCTCCCTTGTTTTAAAAAATGGAAACCAATCTGTCTGTAAAAATAGGAGCGTATCCATCGTTGTTTGATTTATCTTTATTTCATATAATTTTAACACTAAATTTCTCGCTTGTAAAAACCATTGGTCCTCATTTAAATGAATTGCTTCATCTAAGCTATTCGTTAGGCTAGCTAATAACGGCGCACGTTCAACTCTTACACCACGATCTACCAACAATTTAATTAACTCTTCCTTTGGCAAGGGTTGGAAGGGTATATGCTGACATCTGGAGAAAATGGTAGGTAATATTTTCTGAATATGTTCTGTTATTAATATTGCTGTTGTTTCTTGACTAGGTTCTTCCAAAAATTTTAATAGACTATTCGCTGCATTTGTTGTCATTTTGTCAGCATGGATAATCATGTAAAATTTTCGGTTTGATTCCATTGCTTTTTTTGAGAATTCTTGTTGTAAAAGGGAAATTTGTTCTTTCTTTATGGAACTTCCATCTGGTTCTATAACATGTAAATCGGGATGATTACCATGGTTTATCCGCTTACATTGCATACATTCTTCACAAGGTTTGTAGCCTGCCACTAGATTTTCACAAAACATGGATTTTGCAAAGGCTAGTCCGATATCTTTTTTTCCTGTTCCTTTTATTCCTTCAAATAGATACGCATGGGCAATTCGCTTTTTTAATAATACTTGTCTTAAAATTTTCATAACAGTAGGCTGATAATTCTCTAGCTCGTCCCATGTTTTTGCATTCATATGATTCATGACACCCCCTTGGAACGAATGATTTGTTTCACTAATCTGTGATTTATCCATATAGGTTGATAATCAATCCTTTAATTTCACCAATAAGTCCTAAAATTTTTATCCGGTCGCTTTCTTGATTTAAAATTTCATCGGTTAGTTCAACTAATTTCGCATCAACCTTCTCTATTATTTGTAAAACTCTACTTTGTCCTTCACTGTCCCATGTATGTGACTTTTTCAGACCAATCCCTGTATCAACTGCCTCTTTCATTAAATGTTGAATTAAGGTTTTATATTTAGCTAAATCTCGAAAATTTCGAGAGCGACTAAGACGTTCTCCTGCCTTCTCAATTTCAGTAAAAAGTGCATGAATATTTCCTAATTGTAGCTTTTCATTTTGACTCTTAACAAGTTCTTGAAAGTTCGTAACACCTTGTCCATGAATTCTCGTATCTTGTTGAATTGAATCACGAGAAATTCGTAAATTTTGATTTACTTTCAAATACACAGCCCCTATCCATACATAGTATAGATTCTTTTACATTTCTTTAAGAAGTGACAGAATAAAAGCAATCGAGTTAATCCGATTGCCCTCAATAACTTAAAAATGAAAGAATTGTTCTACTGGCAATACAAAAACAGTTGCCCCACCCACTTCTACTTCAACAGGATATGGAATATACGAATCGGCATTCCCTCCCATAGGCGAAACAGGAGCCACTAATTGTTCTCTTGATCGGCAGTTATCTTTAATAATATCTAGTGCCTTATTCACGCGAATATCCTCAGTACCAATGATAAAAGTTGTATTTCCTGACTTTAGAAAGCCACCTGTTGTTGCAAGTTTAGTTACTCGAAAATTGTTATCCATTAGCGCATTTAATAACCGGTTACTATCTTGATCCTGTACAACAGCCAAGATTAATTTCATATTATCACCCCTAACCTAGGATTTTTATTTTCACTAATTTCTTACTACCATTATATCAATAAGAGGTAGGATAAATAAATATTAGGACATATTTTTATTATCATGCATGTATTTCCAAATTCGTACCCATCCCCATGGGCTTCTTATATTATATGTTTATAAGGGTAACCTGTTAAAACTTCATTCCTTACTTATGGTTAGACTTAAGATAGTCAAGAAGTAAATGTTTTGCCTCCTCCTTCACCGACTGAATAGGTTGATTGGCATTAATTTTTTTAATTCGGTCTGGAAACTTATTTAACAACTGTAAGTAACCTTCTCTTACCATTTTATGAAATTCCAACGTTTCTAAGTCCAAACGATTTAATTGATCTTGACGATGATTCCGAATTCGTTCTAACCCAATTTCTGGTTCTATATCAAAATAAAGTGTTAAGTTAGGCATGACACTCTCAATTGCAAAACGATTTATCATTAATACTTCTTCTATACCTATCTTCCTTGCGAACCCTTGATAGACGATTGAAGCATCAATAAAGCGGTCGCAAAGTACAACTTGTCCATTGTTCAACGCTGGTTTAATCCTCTCGACTAAGTGTTGCCTTCTTGCAGCGGCATAAAGTAATGCTTCTGTTCTTGAATCCATCTCAGTATGTTCTTTATCTAATATTATTTGTCGTATTTTCTCAGCAATCGGACTCCCACCAGGTTCCCGTGTTAATATAATAGGATAACCATCATTACGTAACTCTTCCGCAACCATATTTATGATTGTTGTTTTCCCCGCACCTTCAGGACCCTCTACTGTTATAAAAATACCATTCGTCATTATCTTGCCTCCATATTGTTCCATTCCATTTTAATAATTCAAGTATACATGAATGAAGGTAAACTGCAATTTGTATTAATCAATATGAATACGCCTGGATTATACCAAGCGTAAACGACCGAACTTATTATTCTAGGATAATATCTGTTTCCTCGTTACTTTACTTAATTGTTGTAAATAAAATTTATATAGCGGATGGTCTGTCTCAGTATGAACCATTTCCCTCTCACACTCAACACAGATGAATGAAGTATATAGATGATAACCCTTTTCCTTTTCCTCTTCACATATAATACATGTTTCCTTATTTATATCTCCCCTCATACGTTCCACCTCCATATATGTATTATGGTCTCTTATTCTAGAAATTATACAATTTATCAATATCTAAATAACTTTTACCCATTTAATTATATTTTATGTAAGTAGAACCTGTTTTTGTGTACTCAATATATTGTTTAAAAGATTTTTACTTTACTTTAGTCGTTTTGTTCCGAATACATAAAGTTAGCTCATTTTGCGAATAAAATAATAAGGGGATTTATAATATAAACATAAATTGTTTACTGGAATGTAATTACTTTTTATCATTCCCTTGGAAAAAATTCATTAAAAAAGAGACCTTAAGTAAGCATACAGTAGACGAATAAAGCAAGCAGCTTTATATGCTTTATTTTCTTAAGATCTCTTCATTTCAAAACCAGCATTCACTTGGTAAAAGATAAAGAAGTACATTGACTAATTCATAATAAATGACTATTTAATAACTTCTTGACCACGAACATTCCATGTAAATGCAAATACAATGGCTGCAAGTACACATGATATTGTTAATAATATAAATCCTGCATTCCATCCAGCCGCATCAACAATGACACCCATTAATGCATTTGCAGTTACTGTACCACCAAGGTATCCAAATAATCCTGTTAAGCCAGCAGCAGTTCCAGCAGCTTTTTTCGGTACGAAATCTAGTGCTTGTAAACCAATTAACATGACAGGTCCGTAAATTAAAAATCCAATCGCAATTAAACAAGCCATATCAATGATTGGGTGTCCTGCCGGGTTGAACCAGTACACAAGAACAGCAACTAATACACCAAGCATAAAGACAAAACCTGCTGGTCCCCGACGGCCTTTAAACACTTTATCTGATATCCAACCACATAGTAATGTGCCTGGAATACCTGCCCACTCATATAGGAAATAGGCAATACTGGATTTATCCATATCAAACCCTTTTTCCTCACTTAAATATGTTGGTGCCCAATCAAGAACTCCATATCTTACAAAATAAACAAAGATATTAGCGATTGCTATTGCCCACACCCATTTATTATTTAATACATATTTAAACAATATTTCCTTCGTTGTTAGTTCTTTTTCTAATGTTTCCTTCGTTTTCGTTGGATAGTCATTTCGATATTCCTCAATTGGAGGTAAACCAACCGATTGTGGCGTATCACGGATTAAGAAGTAGGAAATAATAGCGATAACAATTGCCACTAATGCTGGTAATATAAACACTCCTTCAAACCCAGCTTTGGATGTCCCCATGAATGTTGCGAACAAAGCAGCTCCTCCTACTGCAATGGGTGCCATTAATCCACCACCAACATTATGTGCTACATTCCAAATCGCTGTTTTACTCCCCCGCTCACTTACACTATACCAATGAACGAGTACACGACCGGATGGAGGCCAACCCATTCCTTGGAACCATCCTAAAATAAATAACATGATAAACATAATTGAAACTGAAGATGTAAATAGTGGGAAAAACCCCATTAATAAGCTAACTATAGCTGATAAAACTAATCCTAATGGTAAAAATACGCGGGGATTACTACGATCTGATACAGTCCCCATGACAAATTTACTAATACCATATGATATCGAAACAGCAGATAAAGCAAGTCCTAATTCCGTTTTTGAAAATCCTTGTTCTGTTAAGTATGGCATAGCAATTGAAAAGTTTTTTCTCAACAAATAGTATGCTGCGTACCCAATAAAGATACCAATAAACACTTGGAGTCTGTATTTCTTATACTCCGAGTCAATTTTGTCTTTTGGAAGTCTTTCAATTGGCGGAGCAGGTTGTAAAAATTTTAGCATAAAATTCCTCCCGTATAAATAATCCCCCATTAACAATGACCGACACAACAAAAAGCCATACCTAATATTTACTTACTTTCTGTTGAAAGCAGTAATGATAAGTATGGCCTCTCGTATCTCCACCATCGTTAACTTTTCTTTAATATATTAATATAACTTGAAAGCGATGTCAATACAATTTTTACTATATTAATAGTAAAAATAAGAAGGAATTAAAAACTGTATCAATAAGCAATCATGGAAATACTTTAATCACTAATTCACCGCTTTTCGAGAAAAATACATAAAAAAGTAAAGTCACTCGTGAAATCCTCTATTTATGTTTGCAATGATACTAAACGTTAAGATGGATTTCTAAGTACATTTTGTACGAATTAGGTTCGATTAATACCGAAATTGTTTTTAAAAAGTAAGAGGGGCTGTTCCTGTTACCGTTTCAAGAACAGCCCTTTTATTTAATATTTCACAAGTAGATGTTCACCCAAACGATTCCCTTCATAAATCAGGTACAACATGTGACATTGAAGAATTGACGGCTTGGGGAGAAGCGCCTATAATGTTCCTCATCCTGTGCCATCTTCCAGAAATAACCCCTCCATTCATTTCTCCATATAATAAATTGCAGCTTCGTAAGGACGGAATAATGTACTCGTTTCTGCACCATCATAGTTTCCAAGCAACAAACTCCAATTTCCATCAGGTTTTTCAAAACTTACCGTATGCTCACTGATATTGGCAGCAACGAGCAATTTCTCTGACTCATTTTCTCGCGTATACACGTACAAGTTAGGATGATTCGGTAACAATAGTTCATACCGACCGTCCACAAACACATCATATGTATGGCGTAACTTAATTAACGATTGATAGTAATAAAAAATCGAGTTTGGATCAGCAAGTGCTTTGGCAACATTAATTTCCGGATAACGTGAATTTACTTTCAGCCATGGCGTTCCAGTTGTAAAACCGGCATTTGGAGAGTCGTCCCACTGTACTGGCGTCCGTGCATTATCGCGTCCCTTTTTCCTAACAGCTGTTAAAAATTCATCCTTCGACATCATTTGATTTTCCACAACAAGTTCTCTGTAGGCGTTTCGTATTTCAATATCGTCATATTCTTCTAATTTTAACTCAGCATTCACCATTCCGATTTCTTCCCCTTGATAAATAAAAGGCGTTCCTTTTAACCCGTGTAAAATCGTTGCAAAAGCTTTGGCACACTCAATACGATAGTTTGTATCATTTCCCCAACGCGACACGACACGCGCCTGATCGTGATTTTCCAAATATAGCGCATTCCATCCGGTATCCGAAAGTGCATACTGCCAGCGAGAAAGTGTTTGCTTTAATTCAATCAAATCAAATGGCTTCAGTGCCCATTTACCCGCCGGACTACCTGGCATTGTATCAACATCCATATGTTCAAAATTGATAATCATATTCAACTCATGGCGGTCGGCACTTGTGTACATTTTAGCTATTTCAACATCGGATCCAATCGCTTCACCGACAGTCATACAGTCATACTTTGAAAGTACTTCACGGTTCATCTCTTGGATAAACTCATGGAGACGAGGACCGTTTGCATGGTATTTACCAACACCGTACTTTTGTTCCTTTGGAAGTTCATAATCGGGAAAATCGAGAAATTTCGAAATAGAGCCAATCACATCCATTCGCCATCCATCTACCCCTTTATCCATCCAATATTTCATCATATTATATACTTCTTTACGAACCTTTTCGTTTTCCCAATTTAAATCAGGCTGCTTCTTGCTAAAATAATGCAAATAATACTGACCGGTTTTTTCATCATATTCCCAAGCGGAACCCGAAAACATCGACCCCCAGTTATTTGGCGGGGAACCATCCGACTTTGGATCCTTCCAAAAATAAAAATCGCGATACGGATTATCTTTTGACTTCCTACTTTCTACAAACCAAAAATGTTCATCAGATGTATGGTTAACGACGAGGTCCATCACCACTTTAATATCCCGTGCGTGGGCTTCAGCAATCAACTGGTCCATGTCTTCGTTTGTCCCGAACATTTTATCAATCTTACGGTAGTCGCGAATGTCGTAACCATTGTCATCCTGCGGGGAGTCGTACACAGGACTGATCCAAATACAGTTAATTCCAAGTTCTTTTAAATAATCCAGCTTTGCAATAATTCCTTGCAAATCACCAATTCCATCGCCATTTGTATCATAGAAACTGCGAGGGTAAATTTGATAGACAACTGCCTTTTTCCACCATTCTATCAAGATTTCTCATACTCCTTCGTATAGGTATTTGTTAAATTGATAGACTCCTCAAATAGTTTTAATTCGAGTGGTTCCCCTTCAAGCAAGGAGACCGTTACGTGTCTTTTGTTCACATTGACTTCTAGGAGACGATTCCGGTAATTAATTTTAAATGCATACGCATCCCAGATTTTTGGTAAAAATGGCGCAAAAGACAATGTTTCATTGAATGTTCGCATACCAGCAAAACCATGGACGATTGAAAGCCAACTTCCGGTCATCGACGTTATATGCAACCCATCTTCTGTATCATGGTTATAATTATCCAAATCAAGGCGAGATGTCCGTTTATAAAGCTCCACCGCTTTATCCTCTTTCCTAAGTTCAGCAGCTAAAATAGCATGGACACAAGGGGAAAGACTCGATTCATGGACAGTTAACGGTTCGTAAAATTCAAAATGTCGTTGCTTCTCTTCCAATGTAAACTCATCATTAAAGAAATAAAAACCTTGTAGTACATCAGCTTGCTTAATATAGCAGGAACGCAAAATACGGTCCCAAGACCAATGCTGGTTGAGTGGTAGGTCTTCTATCGGTATGGCACTGATTGGTTGAATTGGCTTATCTAAAAAACCATCCTGCTGTAAAAAAATGTCAAGTTTTTCATCATACGGAAAGTACATCTGGTCGATGATATCATGCCATTGTGCCAGTTCTTTTTCCGTAATATTGAGCGCCGTTATTTTTTCTTTTCCAATTTTATCGAGTGATGCAATTGTGAATTTAAGTGTCCAGACAGCAATCCGGTTGGTATACCAGTTGTTGTTTACATTATTTTCATATTCATTCGGCCCAGTTACACCGTGAATCATGTATTTTTGCTTTTGTTCCGAGAAATGAACACGGTCGGCAAAAAAGCGACTAATCCCAACAAGGACATCAATTCCAAATTGGTTAATGTACTCCTTATCCCCTGTATAATTAACATAATTATAAATCGCATACGCAATCGCACCATTTCGGTGGATTTCTTCAAAGGTTATTTCCCATTCATTGTGACATTCGACCCCAGTGAATGTGACCATTGGGTATAGAGCACCTTTGAGTCCGAGTTTTTTTGCATTTTCGTAAGCTTGTGGAAGATGATTGTACCGGTAAAGCAGCAAGTTCCTCGTTACTTCTGGAGATGTGACAGAAAGATACATCGGTACAGCATACGCTTCTGTATCCCAGTAAGTTGCACCTCCATATTTTTCACCGGTAAAACCTTTTGGTCCAATGTTTAATCTTGGATCATCTCCATAATAGGTGGAAAAGAGTTGAAATAAATTGAAGCGAATGCCTTGCTGTGCTTCCGGATCCCCGACAATACGGACATCAGCTTTATCCCAACGTTTTTGCCATGCTGCCGCGTGTTCTTGGAATAATTCTTCATACCCGCTTTCTAATGCTTGATCGAGTAATTCATACGCACGGGATAACAATAACTCTTTTTCATAGTCTCTACTTGTTGTAACAGCAATTATTTTTTCTAAGTGAAGAGATTCATTTTCCCCTAACTCTTTTTCATAAATTTGTTCAGCATACAACGGTTTTGCTTGATGGGTGGTCAAAATTGCATCCGTTCTGCATCCCATCGTAGCTGCAACAGTAAAACGGGGAACACCAAACGGATTTTCAATTGTTTCCGTAATAACAGCTGCCCGCGTCTCGTTTACTTCGGAATGGATGTCCATCCAAAACAACTCATCATAATTCGCGTCTTCATTTTTTACATTTCCATCTAAATACGGTATCAACTTGATAGTAGCCGGTTTTCCAAGATTCATAGCGCGAAATCGGATAGCCGCAATTTCTTTATGTACGATGCTGAAAAAACGTTCTATCTCAATTTTGACCATTTTTTCGGACTTTTTAACAATATAGGAATGACGCACAACTGCTTTTTTCATATCGAGTTCTAGTTGAAATTGTTCAAGAGAATCAATAAATAGATCGATTTCTTCTTGATCAATCCATATACGTAATCCGACAAGATTGATAGCGTTGATGACTTTTCCAAAGTAGTCTGGATAACCGATTTTCCACCAGCCAACCCTGGTTTTATCGGGATACCATATCCCTGCAATATAGGTTCCTTGGTGATGGTCACCGGAATAAGTCTCTTCAAAATTGCCGCGCATACCCATATAGCCGTTACCCAAAGAGGTGAGGCTTTCTTGCAGTCGAATATGTTCCCGGTGAAGCTGTGTAGTTTTTAATGTCCATTCATCCACATCAAAAAGCCGGTTGTAATACATAAAAGGGCCTCCTTATCAACATCTGATTAATTCATACTTTCTTCTGATAAAAACTTAGTCCTAAAAAAGATAAATGCAATGATAATAACAATCCCTAAAGATTGAATCATTAATAGCACAGTAATATTAGCACCTGCAAAGCCGGCAATCATGGCTAGAATTGAAGGGCATCCTGCAGCAAACATTGTTATGGTTGCTGCCTGTTTAAAAGTTTGGATACCGGAGTAACTTGAAAACTTTGTCAACCAAAGTATAAGAGACACCGCACCCATTAAAACAAAATTACTTGAAAAGAGCATGGCCAACATGGAACCTGAAATTAACGGAATGAGGTTGACTTTGAATTGCTGAAACCAGAGCTCTCCTGCAAAAGCGGCAAGATCGTCTCCATTGCGAACTTTTTTTCCTGCGTCATTTTGCGGATAGCGTACCGAAAAGCCAAACCCGTTTTCATCAGTCAAGATTAGCCGGTTTTTTTGAAAAACGAGTGCATTTTTATAATGATCAACTTTTTTATGATACTGATCTCCGGAAACAGAAAAATCCTCGTTTGCATTAATGGAAATAAGTGTATCCCCGTCAACCAATTCATAGGCTTGAGCTTGAAGAATGCCATTGTTAATCTTCATGTTAACAGCCGGGCCGGAATAACCGGTCTTGACCGCTTCATATAAATTTGGCATGATTCTCCCTAACTCGAAGCTTTCCGTACGTGCAAAAGATAATGAGAGTGGTGCAATCAGGCATGCGTTTAAGAAAATAAACACGAGTGCAATTTTCAACCAACCAAGATCTCTCCTATGCCGATACATTTTTACAGGTGAAAATATATTTGCAAAATAGTTGATAGGGAATCTTTGAATCTGTTCCATCTATAACCCCACACTTTTTAAAAGATTCATCTAATGGATAATAACTACCCTTTTGTTCCTCCAGAAGTAAGTCCGGATACAAAGTTTTTTTGTAAGAAGAAAAATAAAATACAAATTGGCAAGGCGGCTAAAAAGGCACCTGCAGCAAACAAGGTCACTTTTTGATCAGTTGGATTGGAAATAAACTGTTGCAGACCAACCGCAACTGTTAAATGTTCCGGTGTCCTGAGCAAAAATTTTGCTAACAAGAAATCCCCGAAAGGACCCATAAATGCCCAAAGCGCTTGAACGGCGAGCATCGGCTTTACAAGCGGAAGGACGATTTGCCAAAATACTCTTAAATGCCCCGCACCATCGATTCTTGCTGATTCATCCAAATCACGCGGTACAGTATCAAAATATCCTTTCATCAGCCATGTATTCATTGGAATCCCGCCGCCGACATAAAGGAGCGTTAAAAACCAGTAAGTATCCAAGGCATTTAAAATGTTTGCCAATACGTAGAATGCCGTTAATGCAGCCATCGTTGGAACCATTTGTATAATCAGGAAAAAGACTAAGCTGTATTTCCTGCCCTTAAAACGGTAACGACTGTAAGTGTAGCCGGCAAGCGTCACAATTACGACTTGAAGTACCATTGTGGCAACTGCAATAATGAGCGTATTTATATACCAATTTTTATACAACGTATTTGTAAACAGCTCGCGAAAATTATCCAGCGTCCAGTTAGAATGTAAATCTAACTGGAAAGAAACAATATTCGCTTCCCTGAAAGCTGTGGAAACGGTAATTAACAATGGATAAATAATAATCAAGCTTAATAATAATAAAAATGCATATGTGAAAAACCGATTGCAAAAGCGGGCAAATTTTTGGCTTTTCATGAACTCTCCCATGTTACATCATCTCCTCATTGCCAAATGCATTCGTTTTCTTAAAGGCGATTAGCGAGACGCCAATTACAATAAAAGAAATCATTAGCGTAATCGCGGCTGCCATTGCGTATTGCGGTGAGGTACCGGTTGTCAGTTTATAAATCCAGGAAATTAAAATATCAGTTGACCCCGCTCCGGAACCGACACTGCCTGGTCCGCCATTATTAAAGAGATAAATAATAGAGAAGTTATTGAAGTTAAAAGTGTACTGTGTAATCAGAACTGGCGCAGTTGCAAACAAGATCATCGGTAATGTTATCCTCCGAAACTTTTGCCAGAAATTTGCACCGTCAATCCGTGCCGCTTCATATAAATCCCCTGGTATTGACTGTAAAACGCCTGTAACCATTACAAAAATATATGGGAAACCAAGCCATGTTTGGATCATGATTAAAGCCACTTTCGTCCAAAACGGATCTGTTTTCCAAGAGATCGCCGGAATATCTGTAAATAACAGGTGGTTAATCGCTGGAATAACTTGGGTATTAATGGCACCGATACTGTCGTTAAAAATATTGGAAAAACTCATGATGGTAATGAATGCGGGTATCGCCCATGGAAGTAAAAAGATAATCCGGAATAAACGTCTGCCTTTAATGAAATCTTGGTTGGCCACAATCGCTGTTAATATCCCAAGCACGATTTGACCGGTTGTGGCACATAATGTCCAAATGATTGTCCAGCTGAACACACTTGTAAAAGTTTCACGATACGAACTGAGAGAAAAAATATTTAAAAAGTTTTTTAGTCCGACCCAGTCAATCAACTTGAATGGCGGAATATGATAAAAATCATAATTGGTAAAAGCGGTAAATAAAGTTACTAGTACAGGAAATATGATAACAAACGTCATAGCAAGATAGGCCGGAATTGTTAATAAATAAGGAAAACCCGAATCCCAAGCATTTTTTAAAATAGCTTTGGCCGTGGTGTTGGCTTTTCCTTTCACATTCCATATTGTAGCTACACGTCTCGCATCATAGATGTTCAAAAAATAAAATACAAGAAACAATAGAATGACAATGATTTGCAATGAACCTTTTATAAGCAAAAATAGTGAATGATCAACCCGCGGCGTTGTCCCTAATGTGATAAAACCAGTTAAAGCCGGTATACCAGCAATAGCCATTTGGAAGACGAAAAGAAGAAATATTGCTATGAAGATGACTCCTTTAAAAGGCTGTTTGTTGTAAAACTGACCGAGGCCAGGAATCAAGGAATATAAGCCGGCTTTACGGACATTCTTCAGCTTATTTTGTTCGATTTCCATTTTTTGTACCTCATTTCCATTAAACTTGCTAATTTGAAAGCCAGATGGGGAAAACCCCATCTGGAGTGGAATAAAATTTTTATTTAGAATACTTCTGAGCAATATTGTCTTTAATAATTTTTACAGCTGCATCGGCTGCTTCTTGCGGTGTTTTCTTTCCAGAAGCGGCGTCATACATGATTGATTCCATGCCGGTCCAAACTTCGGCCATTTCAGGAATATTTGGCATTGGCTGAGCAGATTTATATTGTTCGATGACGGCTTTTGCCAATTCGTTATCTGTGCCTGCTGCTTTTTCACGGGCAGCTGGATTTGCCGGAATTTCATTATATTCTTCAAAGAACTTGTAGTTGTTATCTTCATTCGTTACATAATTAATCCATTTTTTTGCCAATTCCGGTTCATTTGTATAGTTGGAGGCGACCCAGCCTTTTCCTCCTGCAAACGGTTGATATTCATTGCCATTTGGAAGTGTTGGGATTGGGGCTATTCCGAAATTCAAGTTTGCCTTCTTGAAATTTTCAGCCGACCATGGTCCGTCAATAATAGTTGCTGCTTTACCTTTAGTGAATACTTCCGTTACAAAGTCACCGGAACTTTTGACATCTTTCATCCCTTTTGGCCATATATCTTGAAACCAGTGTGTCGCATAGGTAATAGCTTCCACGGAACCTTCATTGTTTAAACCAATATCTTTCGTATTTGTTCCATTATCTCCGAAGACATAACCACCGTAACCAGCCAATAGTCCATAGCTAAAGTAGAAATCTGTCCATTTTGCTAGAAAACCAGTATTTTTGCCGGATTCGGATTCAAAAGCATATTTACTGTCCTTTGCCAGTTTTTCGAGGTCAGAAAAAGTTTGCGGAGGTGAAGAGATTAGATCCTTATTGTAATAGAGTACAAGTGTTTCGATAACAAATGGGACACCGTAATATTTATTATCAATTGTGACTTGCTGTTGATCTTTTTCGTCAAAAGCACTTACATCTTCCTTACTAAGCTCAAGTAGGTGACCCTGTTGGCCAAGCCCGCCAATACGGTCATAAGCAGCAAGTATAACATCCGGTGCTTTTCCTGCCGGCCCATCAAGCGGAAGAGCTTCAAGCTGTTCAAACATCGGCTTTTTCACAATTTTTACAGTGACATCATTTTGTTTTTCAAAATCTCCCTTAATACTGTTAATATAGTCTGCATATTTTTCTTCAACGGAAACGGTGAGCGTTTTTTTGCCACCGCTATCTGAAGAGGAATTGTCGTTTGTTTCTTTCTTTCCTCCACATGCGGATAAAGCAAAAGTAATACTAAAAATTAGTGTGAGGACAAACAGCTTCTTTAACACTTTCATTTTTTTAACCTCCCTTTTTTATTACAACCTCATTATAGTTGACGTCAGGAAACGTTTACAACGTTAATTTCCCTGTTACCGTTAACAAAATATAACCCCACTTTCAATCGTCTGGTAGAGTTAGGATATAAAAACTCTGCGACTGCCTAACCCTTAGGTGAGAGCAGAGCAGCTGTTTTAGGAAACTACCGTCAGTGGGGTTTCTTCGACTTGACTGAAGGATAAGAAACTTCACAAGACCTGCCGTCAAGATAGAGAAAAGTTAATTTATTATTTCCAAAATAGTAAATTGCTTAGGTGCAAGCACAAGTATATCTTCCTGAACGGGTTTATTTTCCCAAATATTTTTGACAGAGTTTGAATTATCCACATTCAGATCACTCCATGGAATGGACTGTTCCGCCGCGGACCGATTAAAGGCAAATAGTAACGTATGGTTTTTGTCTTTCCGTAAGATGCAGATCACTTCTTTATCGTTTTCATTTTTCAGCCAGATCAAATCGCCGTATGTCAATGTCGATTGATAATCTTTACGGAACCGGATTAGTTTTTTCATAAAGGTGAGCATGTCGTGATCCTGTTTGTCTTCCTCCCACACCATACATTTTCGGCAGAGTGGATCAGCGCCGCCATCTATGCCGACTTCTGTCCCGTAATAAATGCATGGTGTACCCGTATGTGCAAACATAAATGCAAGGGCAAGTTTAGCTTTTTGTTTATCACCGCCGCATTTGGTCAAAATTCTCGGTGTATCATGACTGTCGAGCATATTAAACAGGACTTCATTGTTTGACTTCATATAATGCATAAACTGTTGATTGATGCTGTACATCATTTTTTCAGCGGATATTTTTTCTTCCACAAAATATTCAATAATTGTCTGCGTGAACGGATAATTCATCACGGAATGGAATTCATCGCCCATAAGCCAAGGCCAAGAATCATGCCATATTTCACCAAGAATAAAAATATCATGCTTTTCTTTAACAACCGTATGATGGAAAGTTTTCCAGAAAGTATGGTCAACTTCATTGGCTACATCAAGTCGCCAACCGTCAATATCAAATTCCCGAATCCAATAAGTTGCAATATCAAGCAGATATTTTTGTACTTCAAGATTGGCTGTATTGAGTTTTGGCATGCTCGTTGTAAAAGCAAATGTATCGAAGGATAGTGTATCTTGCCCGTCAATATTGCCGTTTTCTCCTTCACGGACCGGGAAAGAATGAATGTGAAACCAATCTTTATATTTCGAGTTTTCCCCGTTTTTTAATA
The DNA here is from genome assembly GCF_001244735.1 of Bacillus andreraoultii. Taxonomy (GTDB): domain Bacteria; phylum Bacillota; class Bacilli; order Bacillales; family Caldibacillaceae; genus Caldifermentibacillus; species Caldifermentibacillus andreraoultii. The sequence continues at coordinate 3,203 of NZ_LN868934.1, read as the reverse complement.
CATCCTGCCATTGCATCGAGTTTTTTCCGATATGATTGAATACAGCATCGAGCATAATCCGAATCCCCCGTTTATGTGCCTCCTTCACAAGCTTGCGGAAAGTTTCCTTGTCTCCGAAATGTGGGTCGATAGCATAGTAGTCAATCGTATCATACTTATGATTGGATGGTGACTCAAAAATCGGTGTCAAATAAATTCCATTAATCCCAAGGTCACTCAAATAGTCCAAATGGTCAATAATCCCCTGCAAGTCCCCACCAAAAAAGTCGTTTACACCAGGGTCTTTACTACCCCAAGGCAAGGCATTTTTTGGGGAGATATCCGTGTTTCCATTTGCAAATCGCTCAGGGAAAATTTGGTACCAAATAGTTGACTTCACCCATTCTGGGGCTTTAAACATATCCGTTTCATGTAAAAAAGGGAATTTAAAATAATAATCAAGAACATTTAGTGTATCTTCATTCAGCGGATAAAAGCCGCGGCCACCATAAAAAATATTATTACCATCTAGGTCCGTAAGTAAAAATGCATATTGTAAGCGACGATGTGGTGGCTTTACTTCTACAAACCAATAATCATGTGCCTCAGTTTCTGCAATCTTTGTCATACTTACACGTTCATACTGCCAGTGGTATTCCTCTGATTCATTTTTTTTATATAAATAAGGATCACCCCAAATAAGTAGAACTTCAGCAATATCCTTCTTCTTTGTACGTAACTTCAAATGCATCGTTTCTTTGTCATATGCATATGCATCCGCACTGAATGGGTGGTGGAAAATTCCGGCTAATTCCATGATTGTTCCTCCTCACTTTTGTTGTTTTGATGAAGTAAATCATGGTAACAATAAGATTTGCGTTATTTAATAAAACTTTGCAAACATTCCCATAGAAAATAGCACACGAAGGACAGTTGATATTGGTTAACTTAGTTAATGGATATTGTCCATCAACGTATGCTAGCTAACGAGTAAGAAAATAATTATATATTTTCGAATCTCATCAACATTACCCTGATTTACTTTATACTCCTTTTTTAGCGTACCATCACCTATAGATGAATAACAGATGTTATGTTCATGTTAGCGGTAACAAATTTAATATGAGGGCATACTGCTCACTGGTCTTTCGTATTTATCGGCTTTTAATCTCGACAAGTGACTGACAAAGATTGGGTGAACAATTCGCTCGGGTACATATTTAGGGCCGTCCAGAAAGTCCTATTTTTTGATTTCTGGATGCCCATATTCATGTTCAAAACCTTGATATATCGCTATTCTTGATTAGCACATTTTTTAGGGCAACCTCTTTCATATCGCAGTCTTTTATCTTCCACCTTTATCCGCCAACTTTGGTTTTGATATTAGAAAATAAAAAAGCAGCCTGTTTCGAAGGCTGCTCTATATATGAATTGTTGACGCACGCACGAGCAGTTCAGGTTCAAAAAACCGATGCCCTTGTGCCTTACCATCTTCCTGAATTTTTTTTAACAGCATACGGGCGCAGGCTTCACCCATCTCAACAACCGGCTGACGGATTGTTGTAATATGTGGAGACGAAATACGGTCCAGAAAAACGCCGTCAAATCCTGTAACCGCAACCTGATCGGGAATCTGTAACTGTAATGACTGTGCAGCCCTGATCACACCTAGGGCAATCCGATCACTCGCACAGACAAATGCACATTTTTCTTTCCAATTGGACAAGATTTTCTTCGCATTTCTTTCGGCTACTCTCGAACTGTTTTTCATCCCGTACAAATAACTAGGTAATCCATATGAGTCAACTGTATCCAAATAACCCTTCAACCTTGAAGACATAAACGGTTCCTTTAAATCAATTCCGAAAAAGTAAATTTTCTCGAATCCCAAGCTAACTACGTGCCTTGTCGTAAGACGTGTACCTTTTTCATTGTCCACATCGATAAAATCATAGCCTCTGTCACTTTGGCCAAACAAAATAAGTGGCTTAGAGAATTCCTTTAAGATTGTATCATAATCATAACTGCGGACACCTGTAGCAATCATACCATCACATTGGCCAATATCCATCGATTTCCGTGTAACAAGCTGGAAACTATAATAGTTTCTATCTAATTCTTTGGCAATACCGGCCAATAAATTCATGTAGTAAGGTTCGGTTGTATCCATTTCTTCTAAAATAAGGAACTTGATTACTTGAGTACGGTTTGATACCAGCGCACGTGCGGCATAATTTGGTACGTAGTTTAACTTTTCCATTGCATCATAAACTATTTTTTTCAAATCATCACTGACTTGTTCTGGGTGGTTAATTACTCTTGATACAGTCATTTTGGAAACATGAGCCAGTTTTGCCACATCAGAAATAGTTACCATATACACTCATCCCTTATTTTTTAAAGCTTATACGCTTTCAATAGTAATAAATGAAAACTCTTGAGTCTTCTCTCCCCGGAGATTTGCATCTATCAATCTATCAGCCGTACTAAAATCGACAGTAAAACTTCCGGTCACCCTTATCAGCAAACTACTTCCATTTAAGACGTCATCCGTATTCATAAATCTGTCTAAATTTTTATTTATTTCATTATACCATATAGATTATAAAATCAGTAAACCGGTATCTTAACTTTAATCATATAAGTAAAATAAAAGAAAACTTAAATGTGTTTTATCAATTAGTTAGAGATTCTGGAATGAAAGAATTTCTGCGCAGCATATGGACATACCTTCTGAACCATTTTCTTTCACTTGATTGAACCATTCACAATAAGCCTCTTTTAATTGATATGCCATATTTAATTCCTTCGACTCATCACGATACTAATCTAGAAACCCTCTCTCATTTTCAGTTCGTTTCGCACTATCTTTATAAAATACATATTTCATTTTTTTACACTTTTTGGCAGAATCCATCCTGATACCTTATCAAGTGCCCAATAGATATAGCGACAAAAATGAAAGGGATCATCTACAATTAGTGGATGATCTAAGGCCTTTCGCACAGCCGATTTAAAGGAAGGGATTGTGTCCATAATGAATATTTTTTTTAGAAACTTAATAATTAACTCATTTTTTCTCACCCTAAATAAAAAAAGAGGCTGGGACAAAACTCCAGTAAAATAAAAATTAAGGCGTTGGAGCTTACACTAAAAAGTGTAGACCCAACGCCTTTTTTGTCACAATTCTAGTAAACAAAAAGGGCACCTTTTGATAAAATTAA
>NZ_LN868933.1 GCF_001244735.1 Bacillus andreraoultii | reverse complement strand
GGCTCTGTTAAAGTTTAATGTTGATATAAAGAAAAAATAAGAACTTCCAATTATCTGGAAGTTCTATCTTGTAATATAGTCTTATTCAACTAAAACTTTCTTTTGCTGAAGAACTCATCTTTAAGAATACTCAATCTTAAACGGTCAACAAATTTTTTATTTCTTAATCGGTCTTGTCTCAAAATACCTTCTTCGACATAACCCATTCGTTTATAAGATTTTATGGCTCTTTCATTATCAACCTCAACTCTAAGCCAAATCTTGTTAAGTTCTAATTCATTAAACCCCCACAAAAGCATTTCTTGCATCGCAGATAATCCATACCCTTTTCCCCAATAGTTTTTATCACCTATTGCTATGCCTAATTCGGCGTGTTTGTTTAATTTATCGATGTTTTTCAGGTCAATCCAACCTATATGTTTACCCTGTTCAGTTACTATCGCTTTTTGTTCATATCCATTTGTTTTTTCAATGCACATCTTAATCCAATTTAGAGTTTCTTCTCTGCTAAATGGTGGATATTTATCTGGCATATTTAAATGTTTTGTTACTTCTTTATCTAAACACCATTGATATCGGTCTTCGACATCATCAAGAGTTAATTCTCTTAGTATTACTTTTGGCAGTTTTTTTGTTTCCATTTTTTGTCCCCCTTTTATACCGTAATAGCTCTTCCCACTAATCTGCCCGATACGTTGGATAAGAAACAATGTTATATCACAATTTTATTTAACCTAATTGTATCAAAGGTTTCCGAATTTTGTGTTAAGTTCCCTCTAATAATCAAGTCATTCATCGTGACTTCATTTCTTTGATGTTGAATGCTTTCTAATACCTGAAACCAGACAAGGTAATTGTTTAGGTACTTAGTAGCAACACCGTTAAATCGTTGTATCCATCCTTTAAGCCTTCGATGGTAATTATTGACGTTCTGAATATGGTATAACCCCTTTGTACGAACCTTACCATCAGACTTGAATTGATAAATAACCATTCCTTTTTCAGCAGCGTATGTTTTAAAGGCACGCCAAGAATCGGTACATAATATATTTTCACTTGAAAGTTTATGACCGATAGCTTTGTCCAATTGTTCTTTTGTTAATCTACCCATTCCTAATACCTGTGAAAAAGTCATTTTGTCACGGTCCCTTGCAACTAGAACACATACTTGTTCATTGCTTATACCACGTTTCTTTGCAGAACCACCACGCTTGCGGGGCTTTCTATCTTTAATTTTTCTCTGTCCTTTTTCTGAGTACAAGAAATAGGTCTCGTCCATTTCAACGATACCTTCAAAGTTTGATATTTCCAATTGTTTTAACGAAGATAAGAGCTTGTGTCTCCAATAAAATAATGTGACGTGAGTAACATTGCCAATCAATTCAGCAGACTTACGTAATGAATATCCTTCTATCATACACTCGATAAACTTCATCCATTGGTTAAGACGACGAGTTCGATATAAAGCTGTATGTGTAAGGTCGGTAAATGTCTTTTTACACGCTTTGCATCGATAACGTTGCTTTTTAACTTCTTCTCCTTCAACGATAGTTGAATATTTTCCAAACCGAACAATATGCTCCGATTCACAATCTGGACAACGATAACCATTCTTGTTTTTACGCTCAGATATTTCTTGAAGAACGGTTCCTGTTGAGGAGGATGCTGTAAGTGCATCAATTAAATATTCTCGTAATCGATGTTTTTCTGCTGGATTTAGTTTTTGAATGGCTTTAAGAATAACAGTTGCTCTCATCGTCATCACCAACTTTAATAATGATAATCTTATTATAGAACATAAGTTCCTGTATATCAAATAATCAACA
>NZ_LN868932.1 GCF_001244735.1 Bacillus andreraoultii | reverse complement strand
GGAAATTTATTAAAGCAAAAGTAGGAGCTGAAAAAATCAAACTATTTATCGATGGGGAGCTTGTAGCAGAACACAAACGGAATTGGGGCTTACATCAGTGGGAAATGAATATTTATCACTATCTAAAAACCTTTGAAAAGAAAAAAGGTGCCATAGCTCAAAGTGAATGTTTGAAGCAGGCACCGGATGAAATTAAAATGATATACACCAATTATTATACAGGAAATGAAAAAGACTTCATAGAGTTACTTTTATATATTCAAGAAAAAGATAATTTAGGGCAAGTGTTAGAAGCTATTGAGAAACTAAATAATATTCGCTTTGGTTTTGTCACTACAGAAAGAATACAATTCATCTGTGAGCAAACCAATACTGACAAGTTAACTGATGAGAACAAGGACGACATCATGAAACAGTCAGAAAGAAATCTAAAAGCCTACGCAGATATGTTTGATCAATCTGAAGAAGGAGATATCTTATATGGATAAAAGGCAAGAGATTATTGAGCTGTGTAAGGAATTGCGTTTGCCTAGTATTCGAAGGATGGTCAATGATGAAAGTAATTTCAAAAAACCGGATGAGGCATTTGAAGTGTTACTTCAGGTGCTTCATCAAGAACATAGCGACCGACTGATACGGTCGAAACAGAATCGAATACGTACAGCCAATTTCCCACAGAAAAAATTATTGGAAGAATTAGTTGAAAGTTCTTTACCTGATCAGGCCCGACAAAAGTTACCTTATTTAAAAACGTTAAAGTTTATTGAAGAAGGACAAAATGTGATTTTTACAGGTTCACCCGGTACGGGGAAGTCGCACATTTCTATAGCACTCGGTATAGAAGCCTGTTTAGCTGGATATAAAGTCTTCTTTGCGACAGTACCATCTCTAATTAATCAACTTAAAGAATACAAATCTGAAAGAACTCTTCGCTCATTTGAATTGAAATTTGAAAGATATGATTTAGTAATCATTGATGAACTTGGATATATCTCATTTGATAAAGAAGGAGCAGAACTATTATTTACGCATTTATCATTACGTGCAGGGAGAAAGTCTACAATCATTACAAGCAATTTACCATTTTTAAAATGGCAAGAAATCTTTCATGATCCAGTTTTAACAGCTGCCTTAACGGATCGGCTTACACATAAGTCACATGTTATTAATATGAATGGGCCATCTTTTAGAATGAAAGAAAC
>NZ_LN868931.1 GCF_001244735.1 Bacillus andreraoultii | reverse complement strand
GGTTCTCCGTCAAATGTTGGGGTGGTAAAGAAATCAGGCCACCCCTATCCTATATGTAGACCCATTCCTTTATACTGATGTCTCAATAAGATTCTTGCTCGAAATCTCTTGAAGTTTTTATATCCATAGCCGTTTCGCTTGATGACTTTTGTCGTATTATTGATTCCTTCCAAAAAGCCATTGGAATGACCATACACAAAGCTATTCAGGATTTCTACTTGCCAATTTCGAAACGTTTCTATCGCTTGTTTCATCTCTGGAATTCCTGATTCCTCTACTACTTGATAAAATGCTTCCAGCTCTTTTTTTACCTCTTTGATCTTTTCTTGACCGATCTCTTTCGCTCGGTTAAACCATACTTGATAACGTTCTTTTAGTTCATAGGCTTTTTTTAGCTCTTCCGACATATTCAAATAGCGTTCTAAATGCCACTGATCGTCTTCAGTTAAAGTGTTTTGAGGTTTATAAAAAATGTACCTTTTTCTTTTGCACTTTTTGCGGTCATAGTCGTGAAACTGCTGCTGAATACGCCTGCGAACTCGATCAATCCCCCAATAAATATAACGACAAAAATGAAAACGATCCGCCACGATCACTGGGTTCCCTAGGGCCGAACGAACGGCTGCCTTAAAAGAAGGACTCATATCCATAATCACCACTTGAACGTGGTGACCATGCCTTTGAAGGTAGTCTTTTATCGTCTTTTTATTTCGGTTCGGTAGGATGTCTAGGGGTTGCTTTGTGATCCCATCGGCGATGATGAGTTGATACTTTCCTTCCCTTGTATCTCCTTTATATTCATCAATCGCAATCACTCGAGGTAGTGACTCTACTTGCTTGACTTCCGTTTGAGCGATTTGATCAAATCGCCTCATAATGGTCGTGGATGAGGTACCGTAAACATCCCCTACTTCCTTAAATGTCTTTCCCTTAATAGCGCATACGGACACGGCCTGATTCCATTCAATCGATGTTCGTTGATATCGTTTGACAAACGTATTCTTTTCGGAAAAGCGTTTTCCGCAAGCACAGGCATATCGACGACGTTTATACCAAATATACGTCATCCGTTCAAACCATTTTAAATGTTGAACTTTTTGCCATCGATAATCATGAACTTTGTTGGTGAGCTGACCACAGTCAGGACAAGGGTGTGGCTTTCGCTCCATTTCCACATAGAGGAGGATTTCCCCTTTACGCTCCTCCATTTTTATCACCTGACAGTCTTTTAATCCTGGGATATTCATGATAGAATTCATAGTACACGCAACTCCATTCTTTTTACTTGTTTCTGGACAATTCAAGTATAAAAGAATGACGGGGTTGCGTGTCTTTTTTTTTT
>NZ_LN868930.1 GCF_001244735.1 Bacillus andreraoultii | reverse complement strand
TGTATATGTTAATCTAAAACTGAGCCACCTTATTAATTGAAAAGTGAGCCACTTTTGATAGAAAATAACCCTGACATTATTGTTAGGGGGAGTATCAGAGGTGATTACTTTGAATGTGAAACAACAAATAATAAAGATGCATTTGGAGGGAAAAAGTCAGAGGAAGATTGCAAAAGAATTGAAAAAATCTAGAAATACAGTAAAAAAATATATAAAGGAGTTCGAAAATAGTAAGTTAACGGATGTTCGAAATTTACCAATACCAGAGGAGATTATAAAACCACCAACTTACACAAAAAGAGTTGGTAGGAAAAGAGTATTAAGTGATGAAATTATCGAGAAAATTCGAGGATATATAAAAGAAAATGAGTGGAAAAGAGAGAATAATTTAGGTAAACAACAAATGAAAATCATTGATATGCATGAAAAGTTGATAGAGGAAGGGTGTGAAATTAGTTATACCACAGTACGTAATTTTGTAAACACGGAGCTAGCAAAGAAAAACGAGGTATTCATACGTAGAAATTGCGAACCTGGTTATGAAGTGGAATTTGATTGGGGAGAAATTAAAATCGAGGTGAATGGAAAATTAAGAAGCTATTCCCTAGCGGTTTTCACTTTAGCACATAGTAATTATCGATTTGCGAAAATCTATGAGTCTGAAACCATGGTTTGTGTTTTAGACATCCATTCCTTATTTATTGAACACATTGGTTTTATCCCTACGGTATTTACCTATGACAATATGAGGACTGTGGTTAAATCGTTCATAGGATCAGAAAGGGAAATCACCGACGGTATGAAAAATATTTCAGATTATTATGGGTTTAAAATTCGACTATGTGAACCAAGAAAGGGAAATGAAAAAGGCCACGTTGAACGTAGTGTAGAGTACATTCGTAGAAAGGCATTTTCATCAAATTATAAATTTACAAGTTTAAAAGAGGCAGAGGAACATTTGACAAGGGTACTAATAAGAATCAACCAGCAGTTACATCACCAGCATTTATTAAAACACATTGAATTAATGGAACACGAAAGGTCTGTATCCAAGCCAGCAATAACTCCTTTTGACGTTGCAGAGTTAATAGAATGTCGGGTGGATAAGTATAGTACAGTTGTCATAAAACAGAATCATTATTCTGTGCCAGAAGGACATGTTGGGAAATTT
>NZ_LN868929.1 GCF_001244735.1 Bacillus andreraoultii | reverse complement strand
GATTAAGTCCATATAATTGTGTAAAAAGAGAATAAGCCATATCAACTTCTGGCAACAATGTTTTCAACCCTAGAAAAAATTGCAAAGGAGAAATTGATATGACTCAATTACAGCTTACCCTAAATTTGGAGGATTTAAAAGTAGATGTAGTAAACTCAAATTTGAATGAAGTGATGAAAGCTTCTCTCGTTCTTGTACTAAATCAATTAATGGAACAACAAAGGGATGACTATATACAAGCACTTCCATACGAAAGAACGGAGGGGCGCACTGGGCATCGAAACGGTTACTATGACAGAAGTCTGACCGTATCCATAGGGAATCTTGAATTGAAAGTACCAAGAACACGAGATGGCCAGTTTTCGCCAACGTTGTTTGAGAAGTGGCAACGGAAGGAACAATCTTTTGTCCTTTCCATGTTGGAAATGGTGGTAAATGGTGTCTCTACTAGAAAGGTAAAGAAAGTAGTTAAACAACTATGCGGAGAAGAAGTATCAAAATCATTTATATCCGGACTAACTGAAAAGTTAGATGCAGAAGTGAATAAGTGGGCAGGGCGTCCGTTAAATGTGATGTATTATAAATATATTTTTACCGATGCCATGTATATTAAGGTGCGAGAACACAATCGAGTAGTCAGTAAAGCTGTCTATATTGCCGTAGGTGTGAATAAACAGAATAAAAGGGAAATTATCGGTTTGAAGGTTAGTCACGCTGAATCTAAAGCAGGATGGAATGAGTTTTTTGCCTATTTAAAAGCGAGGGGACTTCAATCTCCGAGCCTTATTATTTCCGATGCCCATGAAGGTCAAAAGAATGCCATTAGAGAGTCATTTATTGGTACGACATGGCAACGTTGTACTTTTCATTTCAAGAAGAATCTAAAAGATGCCATGCCTAAAAAAGGGTCAAAAGAGGTAATGGATTTAATAAAAGATATATTTGATGCACCTGGTATTAAGGAGGCAAGGAAATTAAAGGAACAATTCATGGAAACATATGAGGAAGATTCCCTTTTTTCAAAAGCAGCCAAGTTATTAGATGAGGGATTTGAAGATGCCATTCAATTTTTTAATGAACCAAAATCTTATCGGAAAAGTCTAAGAACGACCAATAATTTAGAAAGAATAAATCAAGAAGTTCGCCGGAGGGATCGGGTAATCCGGATTTATCCGAACAATCAATCAGCGTTCAGATTGATTGGTGCTGTTCTTATGGATATAGAGGAGACACTAGATTCTGGAGGAAAGAAATTTTTAAATTAACTAATACCCATATACGCGCAGCGAAAATTTTGTAAGGAAAAAGGGGGTACCCCCTTTTTCCTTACAAAATCGCA
>NZ_LN868928.1 GCF_001244735.1 Bacillus andreraoultii | reverse complement strand
TCACTAGTGTTGCATAAATAATGTCATAATTTTCAGATTAATTATTTTCCCAACTTAGGGCCAAAAAAGTAAATACCCAACTAAAGGTGGCCCTATCCATTCAGAATTTATATACAATTAAGACTTGTGCAACAACGGCATTTTAATGATTAAGGGACAGTTTTTCCTTCGATTTTTCGAATCCAAATATGCGCTGGTTTCCACAATGCAGCCCTTAAATAACGACTAATTTGCAAGATTTTACGCTTACTTTTTGTTTCGATTTGTGCGAGGATATGTAAGCAATAAACAATCAGTGCAATAAACACTTGATTTTGAATCGCCCATTCGCTTTGACCGTAAAATTTTTTGATATTGAGATGTTGTTTGATCCATTTAAAAAATAGTTCGATAGTCCAACGTGATTTATACATCTCTGAAATTTCTTCGGCACTCAAATCAAAACGATTCGTGATCAAATGGAGTACATTTCCTTTTGAATCCATTACTTTTAGAAGGCGAAAGTAGTTTTCAGCTCGGTTTTGTGTCGTTCCAATCAAGACCATTTGATCCGATAAAACAGATGAACCCTCGGGTAGTTTAAAATCATAAACCTCCCGTACAACTGCGTTTTTTCGTAGCCTTGAAAGAAAAAAGTAACCATCGTCTGTCAAACGGTCAAATCTTTCGTAGTCTAGATAACCACGGTCAAACACATACATGCATTCCTTGTCGTCCACCATAATCTCAAGCTGACCACGATCGTGTTCGTTTGCCGTTGTTATCACGGCCTTTTCAGGGTAAGAAGTTCCTTTTTCCATAAATACAAGGCGTAAATGTAACTTTACCCCCGCCTTTGTTTTACGGAACTTTGCCCACCTATGATTGGTCAAATTGAGTGGTAATGTGCTTGAATCAATAATTTTTAACGGCATGATTCGTTTTGTGTAGTGTGTTTTAGCGTGAATTTGTCCGACTAGATCAAGGAAAAGCGACTGAAACAGATCTGGATTCATGCCATTTAATCGGCGAGATAGCTGAGAAATACTTATAGAATCAAGGTTTACTGCCTTTTGAAGTTGGTCATCGAAAAGGCAATCGCCCAATGCATGAAGACTTTCAACTTCCTTAAGTTGTGCAAAAAGTAATAATTTAAGAAATGACTCTGTCGTTAATTTTTTTGTATAGAAATCTAATTTCATTGTTTTCACGTTTTCTTCTAATAATTGAAGATTTATCGGTGAAAACCATTGTCCAAATGAATTTTTTCGTGTAATCTTATCCATGAGCGTTGTCCTTTTTAATGGATTTGGACGGATTACCACCAACTATTTCCATTATAAAGGACTTTTTCTTTGTTTGAAATAATAAAATTGAAGATTTTGGGTATTTTTAATAGTTAATTTAAATTAATGCAACACTAGTG
>NZ_LN868927.1 GCF_001244735.1 Bacillus andreraoultii | reverse complement strand
TTTCTTACCTCTAGTCAAGTACTTTTACAATACTTTTTAAGAATTAAATTTATGATTGGAGGAAGGGGGTACCCCCTTCCTCCAATCATAAATTTAGCGAATGCCAAAAAGACCTAACGATTTTTTGTTTTTTTCGCAAGGTCAAGTATGTTATAGTTAATTAAACCATTTACGAACAGGTGGATGCTGCTTCGTAATCATAGGTAATGTTGTGTGCAATAAGGTGAAATGCTACTTTTAAGAACTTATTCACACAAGCAATTGACGCAACTTTATGAGGCTTTCTCAGAGGTTGCGTTTTTAATTTGTCGTAATACTCCACCAGATGATTCTTTGTTTTTTGGCGTAGTGTAATCATCGTTTTAATCATAAAGAATAAAATTTTTCGTAGTTTATTGTTTCCCCTTTTATTAATCTTGTCCTTATAATGGGTATTACCTGACTGATAACGCATAATATCAATCCCCACATAGGCATTTAACTGCTTATGATTTTTAAAACGCCTGATATCACCCAACTCACCAATGATTCGAACAGCTGTTGTTTCCCCTATTCCTGGAAATGATAGAAGTACATGATATTCTGTGCGCTCATTAGAAAGCTCAACCATCTGCTTTACAAGCTGTTCTTTCCTCTCTTTTAAGTCTACGATGCGTCTTGCGTAATCTTTGACTTGTTCGCAACGTACATCATCTCTTGAGATGGCTGGATAGGAAGTTTTCGCGGCTTCAAGGAGGGCGATTCCTTTCTCTTCTGCTCGTTTTAAAGACAAATTTTTTCGTGTGTTTGCCTTTAATCGATTGCGAATGACCGTTTTTGAATGGGCTAACACTTCATCAGGATGTGGATACAATTGTACGATATTCAAAAACAGCGCAGAACGTTTCGTAAATAGCTGTTCCAATTCTGGAAAACTCAATTGAAGGATAGCGTGTAAACGGCTATATAAGTGCGTAATCTCACTGTCTAACTCATCATAGTAACGTGTGAGCCCACGCATCTGTTGGTAGTATTCATCTTCTTGATACGTCTGTTCACGTTCTACTCGAAAGTGCGATTTCGCTAGCTCATGTG
>NZ_LN868926.1 GCF_001244735.1 Bacillus andreraoultii | reverse complement strand
TTTGTTTCTTGAATGGATGCTAAATTCATCGTTAATCCATCTCGCTCAATGCTTCTAAGGAATCTTCTATTGTACTGAAGGGCCTTCATTACGACTGAAAAGCATGCTAATTGGTAAGCACGGTCGTCAATGTCTAATCCATATAGATTTTTCTCAATAATTAAACGTGGTATTTCTCTTTCCATATATCCACACTTACTATATATTTCATAAAGAACATCAAACATATAGACTAAAATGTGGCCACTTCCCATTGCGGGATCAAAACATTTAATATCTTCAACATTTAACTCTTTATTTACATAGGGAGCAATTTTTTCTTGAAAGTCTTCTTGCTGATGTTTGATGAAAAATTCCCAGTTCGTAATTAAATCTTCATGTTCAGGGTGTGCTTCCGTCCAGTACCTTCCTAATGAATTTTGCACCATATATTGAACAATCCAGTCAGGTGTAAATAGTTGTGTTGCATAAGGGATTTCTTCTGCCTTGTATTTCCTTTTCGCTTTAAACACACGATCTTTTTCATCAGCAATATAATATTGATACAGCCAGCCAATAACTTCAATTTGCTCCCAATTATCTTCTGGAATCACTTCCGTATCCGTCATTTTCCGAACAAATGAATCTGTTCCAAGTAACCCTTCAGGAAATAATATCTCTGTATAGTCTTCAATCGTTTCAAACATAAATGGCATGTAACGGTTTAAGTCATTACAATGCATTTTAATCAGATATTTAAACAGTTCATCTGTTTGATTGTTCATTTTGAGTTCATATACGTATTCTTTATCCAAGTCTAAATCAAGTGATAACGCCTCTTTCATCATATCTGGTTCTGAACGATCCCCATGAATAGACGATAAAACCCGGACTTTCGTTGGAAGATAATCATTGACTTCCATGAAACGTA
>NZ_LN868925.1 GCF_001244735.1 Bacillus andreraoultii | reverse complement strand
TGGTACCGACCCCCGAAAGTTAGAGTAATAAATCTAACTTTCGGGGGTGTTTTTATGGCAAAATATAGTGAAGAATTCAAAATAAGACTTGTCACCGAGTATTTAGAGGGAAACATTGGGTATGGATCATTGGCAAAAAAATATAATATGGGAAGCCAGACCTCTATACGTGAATGGGTGAATGTATATAAGGCTCAAGGGATGGATGGGTTAAAACATAGGAAAACGAAAAAGGAATATTCTGTTCAATTTAAGATGGATACGATACAATTTATGTTAAACACAGGTGCTTCTTATTTAGAAACTGCTGTTCATTTTAATTTGAACAACCCTTCCTTGATTATTCGCTGGATGAAAGAATTTCATGAACAAGGAGTAGAAGGCCTAATTCCAAAACCAAAGGGGCGGTCTTCTATGTCTAAGAAACACAATAAACAAAAGAAAAAGGAAGAAAAACAATTAACACGTGAAGAAGAATTGGAACGTGAGAACGAACTACTAAGGTTAGAAAATGCATACCTAAAAAAGCTGAGAGCTTTTCGGGGAAATCCGAATGTCTTCCTCGAAAAGCCCAAGCAAAACTGGCATTCGAACTCAAAGAAGAAGGATTCCGATTAAAGGATATTTTCCTTGTGGTGGGTATTCCTGAAGCAACCTATCACTATCATATCAAAAACCTTGAAAAAGAAGACCCGGACAGGGAACTTAAGGAACTTATTACTGACCTATTTAAGAAATTTCATGAACGCTATGGTTATAAACGCATCACGAAGGAATTAAATAAATTAGGACATCGTGTTAATCATAAGAAAGTGTATCGACTTATGCGAGAACTAGGATTGAAATGTGTAAAATTTATGCGGAAATCCCGTAAATACAATTCCTATAAAGGAAAGGTTGGGAAGGTTGCAAAAAACCGA
>NZ_LN868924.1 GCF_001244735.1 Bacillus andreraoultii | reverse complement strand
GTTTTAAATAGTCCGGTGATCATGGCGAGAAGGTCACACCCGTTCCCATCTCGAACACGGAAGTTAAGCTTCTCAGCGCCGATGGTAGTGAAGGCCCTGCCTTTGTGAGAGTAGGACGTTGCCGGGCTTTGGAGGTTTAGCTCAGCTGGGAGAGCACTTGCCTTACAAGCAAGGGGTCGGCGGTTCGATCCCGTCAACCTCCATTTAAATCTTATGCCGGCCTAGCTCAATTGGTAGAGCAACTGACTTGTAATCAGTAGGTTGGGGGTTCAAGTCCTCTGGCCGGCACCATTAGGACAAGCAATTATTAAATGAGCCATTAGCTCAGTCGGTAGAGCACGTGTGAGTAAACTTCTCTGAATTTACATCAGCGTACCCATCGAGATACTACTTGGTTTACTTTCTGAGATGGGGACGTCGTAGATGCTACTACATCTCAGAAAACAAAAACTAATTATAATAAATATCTTTATTATGAGCCATTAGCTCAGTCGGTAGAGCATCTGACTTTTAATCAGAGGGTCGGAGGTTCGAATCCTCCATGGCTCATCATTGTTTTGCGGGTGTGGCGGAATTGGCAGACGCACTAGACTTAGGATCTAGCGCCGTAAGGCGTGGGGGTTCGACTCCCTTCACCCGCACTATGATTTATTAAATATATGCGGAAGTAGTTCAGTGGTAGAACACCACCTTGCCAAGGTGGGGGTCGCGGGTTCGAATCCCGTCTTCCGCTCCAAACTTTGCCGGGGTGGCGGAACTGGCAGACGCACAGGACTTAAAATCCTGCGGTAGGTGACTACCGTACCGGTTCGATTCCGGTCCTCGGCACCATTTATATGCGCCCGTAGCTCAATTGGATAGAGCGTCT